>JAJPZP010000149.1 GCA_021204285.1 Lachnospiraceae bacterium
AACAGCAGAGGCCATATCTGATTCCGAGACTGGTTTGTATGGGCAGTCCGCATTATTTATTTTTGGCTTGTTTTGTCAGGAAAAAGCCGGAAGGGAATCGAAAAGGGTGATGAAAATTCTTTTTGTATGCCACGGCAATATCTGTCGCAGCACAATGTCCCAATACGTCATGCAGTACCTCGTCGACCAGCGGGGCCTCGCCGACGCTTTCTACATCGACTCCGCCGCCACGAGCCGCGAGGAGATCGGCAGCCGCCCGCATCCTGGTACGCAGCGGAAGCTGCGCGAGGTGGGTATTCCCTGCGGGGATCACCGTGCGGGGCAGATGACGCGGCAGGATTATGAGAAATACGACTACCTTATCGGGATGGATACCTGGAATATCCGCAATATGACCCGCATCGCGGGTGGCGACCCGGAGGGAAAGATTCATAAGCTGCTGGATTTTACGGAACGGAAGGGCGATATCGCGGACCCATGGTATACCGGAAATTTTGATGAGACCTATGTCGACGTGCGGGAGGGCTGCGAGGCGCTGCTTGCATACATTTTGTCTCAAAGATGACGGTTTTTCGGCACAGTTTAGGCAGAGCGTGGTCTTTGCAGGATTTCACAGACTCATACAGGAAATGGAAAGAAGGTGTTTCCTGTTGCAATGACTGACAGGCTGGACATGCTTTCAAGGCGGTCGTTCCTTATGAGGTCGTGTGCAGTGATTTACAGGGAGGAGCAGGATTGAAAATAATACACTGCGCCGATCTCCATCTGGATTCGCGGATGGAGACGGGGCTTACGAAGGAGAAGGCGAAGGAGCGGCGGCTGGAACTTCTGCGGACCTTCACGCAGATGGTGGAGCGGGGAGCGGCGGAGGGCGTCGATGCGGTGCTGCTCTGCGGCGACCTTTTCGACGCGCGGACGATTTCGGCGCGCGCGAGAAACTGCGTGCTGGACGCGGTGCGGGAGCACCCGGGGATGCGCTTTTACTATCTGCAGGGAAATCATGACCTGAACAGTTTCCTGCGCGATCTTGCGGAGATACCGGAGAATCTGAAGACCTTCGGCTTGGACTGGACGAGCTATGAGGAGCAGGACGGCGTGACGATCACCGGCGCGGAGATCACGGAGGACACGGCGGACGCGCTCACGGAGCGCCTGATCCTCGATGCGGAGCGAGTCAATATTGTCATGCTGCATGGTCAGGTGACAGAGTACGGCGCAAAGCGACAGACCGAAGGCTTTTCCCTCCGTAAACTGAAGAACCGGAATATTGATTATCTTGCGCTCGGGCACATCCACAGTTATCGGAAGGAGCGGCTGGATGAGCGCGGCGTGTGGTGCTACAGCGGCTGTCTGGAGGGACGCGGCTTTGACGAGTGCGGGGAGAAGGGTTACGTGCTTCTCGAGGTGAAGGACGGGCGTCTGTCGAGCGAGTTTGTGCCCTTTGCATGCAGGCGCTTTCACGAGATACAAGCGGATGTCTCCGATCTGCTCACGCAGGAGGAGATCCGGCGCGCGCTGCGGCGGGAGCTGCAGGCGATCCCGCCGACGGATGCGGTGAAGCTGGTGCTGACAGGAGAGACATCTCCGGAGGCGGAGAAAGATGCGGCTGCGATCGAGAAATGGCTGGAGAATGATTATTATCTTCTGAAGGTGAAGGATGAGACGCGGCTTGCCATTCGGCCGGAGGATTATCAGTACGATGTGTCGCTGAAGGGTGAGTTTGTCCGGCTGGTGCTCGCGTCACGTCTGTCCGCAACGGATAAGGAACAGGTGCTGCGGCTCGGCATCCGCGCGCTGGCGGGGGAGGATTAGGATGCGGATCAGGAAGCTTCACATTATTAATTTCGGAAAACTGCAGGATTTTACTTTCTGTCCGACGGAAGGGCTGAATCTCGTCTGTGAGCGGAACGGCTGGGGCAAGTCGACGCTGGCTGCCTTTATCCGTGCGATGTTCTACGGCCTTGATTATACGACGAAGCGCGCTCTGAAGGAGAATGACCGGAAGCACTATACACCCTGGCAGGGCGGCACTTTCGGCGGCAGTATGGAGTTCGAGGCGGCGGGAAAAGAATATCGCGTGGAACGCAGCTTTGGCGCAAAAGATAAGGAGGACAGCTTCGCGCTCTATGACCTCGCCACCGGTATGGAGAGCACGGATTATACGGAGCGGCTCGGCGAGGAACTCTTTCATCTGGATCGCGAGGCCTTTACGAGAACCGCTTTTTTTGTGCAGCAGGACTTTGCGGCGGCGCTGAATGACAGTCTGACCGCGTCTCTCACGCATGTGGAGGAGGACGCCGGGGATATGGGGAATTATGAAAAGGCGGCGGCTTCCCTCGAGGAGCGCATGAAATATTTCCGCAAGACCGGTAATCGTGGCCGGCTGGGACAGCTCGAGGAGGAGCGGCGGCTTGTGCGTCAGGAGCTTGCTTCCTGCCGCGAGCGGGAAACGGCGGCCGGTGACTGGCAGGCAAAACTGGATGAAAAGGAAGTGCATTATTATTATTTTCTGGTATAAATTCTATTTCTTGAGGAATGGGAGCGTCAGCAGCGTGCCTACGGCGAGAAGGCGGCCCGGAAGGCACAGCTTGATCTTCTGGAAGGGCAGGCGCGGGAGCAGGAGGATCGGCTTTGCCGGACAGCCGCGGCGCTGGGCGCGTATACGACAGCTCCAATGGCGGAGGAAGAGCTGGATCGCTGTTATGAGAAAATCTGTCGCCTCAGGACGGCACGGGAGCAGACAGAAGAGGCGCGGCAGAAGCAGTATGAGGCTGAAGATGCGCTCGCAGAACTGGAGGAGGATTCTCCGCAGGCATCCGGATCAAATCTTCCGCTTTGGCTGTGCATGTGCCTGCTGCTTGGAGCGGGCGTGGTTCTT
>JAJPZP010000142.1 GCA_021204285.1 Lachnospiraceae bacterium
GGCTAGGACAGACCTTGTATTGTCTTTGCCTGCCGGGGGCTGTCGCGGCGCTGCTCTTTCCGGCCTGGACGGTCTTCCCTCAGTGGAATCTCATCAACCTGCAGAGCTTTTTGATTCACGCTTTGCTGATTTTTGGCCCGCTGCTTGAGGTTCAGAGAGGAACGCTGCACCCAGATATTCGCCGCCTGTGGAAGACATGGATTTTCCTTGCGCTGGTTGTCCCATGCATCTATCTGATGGATCGTCGTTTTGATGCGAATTATTTTTTCCTGAATGCGGGGAGCCCGGGGTCACCGCTCGAGTGGCTGATTCAGCGTATGGGAAACCCGGGCTTCCTGCTCGGCTATGCCATAATCGTGCTTGCCGTGAATATCGCAATGTATGGACTGTATGCGCTGCATTCACACAGAAACAGCTGTCGGACGGGACTTTACGAAAAGTAGATTCTGCTTTAAAATAGGGAAACAGGTGGTGAAAAATGGGAAAGAGGATTATACTGGCTTCGGGCTCGCCGCGCAGGAAAGAGCTGCTGACACAGATTGGCGTCTCCTTCGAGGTGTATAAGGCAGAGGGCGAAGAACGGGTCACGACGAATGCGCCGGAGGAAGTTGTGCGCGAACTCTCGATGCAGAAGGCGCTCGAGGTGGCCGGTAAAGTTTCCGGAGATATCTACATAGGAGCAGACACGGTTGTAGCTGTGGACGGACAGATTCTGGGGAAACCGCGGGACGAGGAGGATGCTGCGCGCATGCTGCGGATGTTGCAGGGCAGAGCGCATGAGGTTGCAACCGGCGTTGCAGTACTCACTCCGGATGGACGTGAGCCGCTCAGCTTTGCGGAGACAACCCGGGTGCATGTCTTTTCGATGACGGAGGAGGAGATACGCACCTATGTGAGCAGCGGCGAGCCGATGGACAAGGCCGGGGCCTATGGAATACAGGGATTGTTCGCGGCTTATGTGTCTGGTATCGAGGGCGACTACAACAATGTCGTGGGGCTTCCGGTCGGGCGGTTGTATCAGGAATTGCGCGCACGGGGAATTGATCTGCGGGAAGCATGATGGTTGATCCCATTAACCCAGGTTTATGAGGTCGGGAGAATGTTTCCGGCAAAATATGCAGGAAGATACAGTACAAAAATAACAGGAGAGTACAGAAGTGAAGTTTGTAATTCAGAGAGTGACACATGCTTCGGTGAGCGTGGATGATCATGTGATCGGAAAGATCGGCAGGGGCTTTCTCGTCCTGATCGGTGTGTCCGGGGATGACACGAGGGAAACTGCGGATAAGATGGTAAAAAAGCTGCTCGGTCTTCGCATTTTTGAGGATGAGAATGGAAAGACGAACCTTGATCTCGCCGCAGTGGGAGGGGAGCTGTTGCTGATCTCGCAGTTTACGCTCTATGCGGATTGCAGGAAAGGGAACCGTCCGAGTTTCATTCACGCGGGAGCGCCGGACATGGCGAACGAGCTGTATGAGTATATCCTCGCAAAGTGCCGGGAGCAGGTCCCGGTTGTGGAAAAAGGTGAATTCGGGGCAGAGATGAAGGTGGAGCTCCTGAATGACGGGCCGTTTACGATCGTACTGGATTCTGCGGAACTGTAAAAAAGACTGATACGCAGTGGTTTTTGTGAATCTGCCCATAGCGTATCAGCCGGCGCAGGTCAGTTTTCCGGAAAGAGCCTGCCGAATATCCAGTGAGAAAATGGCGCAGCCGCAAAGAAATTCCAGAAAAATGCCATTGGAAAATTCTTGAGAACCGTTCCGACCCAGATAGCGGGGAGCTGTGTGATGGGTGCGCCCGCCAATGCGACGTTAAAGAGAAGCGAGGCGATCAGACTCATGGACGGACACATGACGGCGACGGTAGCGCCCTGACGCAGCAGCTGACAGAAATAGGGATTCTCTTTATCCGGATCGCTGTGCTTTGCGGAGAAAGCAGCTCCAAAGCGGTTTCCATATAAATTAGAAATGATGAAAACAAAGATTCCCATGTAGGACGCTTCGATCAGCGCATCGAGAAAGACGATGTTTGTCATGTTGCTGAGACCGCCGGCGGATAGCGTCGCCCCTTCTTTGATGGCTACATTGTAGACCTCCATGCCGTATGCCATCGCATAGGACATAATCAGGCCGAAGACGATTCCCTGTGTTTTTGTTTTTGGCATAATGATGAACCTCCCGTTTTGTGAGATCAGCACAGATGCAGCCGTACAGCCGGTAATTTCAATAAAAAAAAGCGCATCCCCCTTTCCGGAAAAAGAGACATACGCCTTGCGAACAGTCTGTAGGCTACACGCACTGTTTTTACGAGGGATATTATAGCACGATAAAATCGGGAATGTAAGAGAAATTTGAAGTGAATCGAGAATCATCATTTGATTGAAAAAATTTACATAGTATGGTAAGATGATCACAAGTTATGGACTTTACAGAGGTGCGATATGAAACGTGTACTTTTAAAACTGAGCGGCGAAGCCCTCGCGGGTGAACGGCACACGGGCTTTGATGAGGCGACCTGCCTCGGTGTAGCAGCTCAGGTGAAGGAGCTTGTCGATGAGGGCATCGAGGTCGGCGTGGTCATCGGCGGAGGCAATTTCTGGCGCGGACGGACGAGCGAGAACATCGACCAGACGAAGTCCGACCAGGTCGGCATGCTGGCGACGGTCATGAACTGTATCTACGTCTCGGAGATGTTTCGCAGCGTGGGGATGAAGACGAAGGAATTTACCCCCTTTGCGATGGGACCGATGGCGGAGCAGTTTACAAAGGATAAGGCAGTGGAACTGCTGGGGAGCGGCGGGGTCGCATTCTTTGCGGGCGGAACAGGGCATCCCTATTTTTCGACGGATACGACGA
>JAJPZP010000016.1 GCA_021204285.1 Lachnospiraceae bacterium
ATCCCCGATAGTCGGCTCATCCATCGCCTCAGTCAGGGTATTCCAGATGCCCAGGTCCTTCCACTCGCCCGCAAAACGCATAACCTGGATCTCCGGTTCCTTCTCCACTACGGCATAGTCGAAGCTGATTTTCGTCAGCATCCCGTACTTATCGAACAGATCCGCATAGTCCACAAAATCAATCAGCTCATGAGCCTTGTCCAGTACGTACCTCAGCCTGTAGGCAAACACGCCGCCATTCCAGAGCACGCCCCTGGCGATATAGACTCCGGCGGTTTCCTTATCCGGCTTTTCCCTGAAGGTATCCACCATACTGCTCTGCTCCTTTGTTGCCGGAATGATATAGCCGTATTTCTCGCTGGGATAAGTCGGTTCAATCCCCATCAGGACAAGGTTCACTTCCCCCTTCGACGCCTGCTCTCCCAGGGCTTTCAGCGCCTCAAAATAATCGTCGTCCACGTAAGGATCGACCGGACAGACCACCACCGGTTCATCCAGCCCAATCCCCCGGACGTCATGCAGATACGCCGTTGCCAGAGCGATTGCGGGGAAGGTGTCCTTTCTGCAGGGTTCAACGGAAACGCCCACATCCTCGCCCAGCTGATTGTAAATCGCAGAAAGCTGTTTCTTTGACGTGGCGATCGTCACCGTTGCATCGGCATCCACTGTCTTGATCTGACGGTAGACACGCTGGACCATGGACTCATATTCACCATTCTCTGTCCTGAAAATCTTGATAAACTGCTTGGAACGGACATCGTTGGACAACGGCCAAAGCCGTTTCCCGGAGCCGCCCGAAAGTAAAACGATATTCATATTGTCTGCACCTCGTCTGTCAAACCCGGCGTCTTATCGCTCCGCTCTCATGGGATTATGCAGGAAATCCTCATAGGCGAGGCGGATGCCGTCCGCAAGCTCCGTCCTGTATGTCCAGCCCAATGCACTCGCCTTGCTCACGTTGAGCAGCTTTCTGGGCGTACCGTTCGGTTTGGACGGGTCCCAGCGAATCTCGCCCTCATAGCCGATGATTCCTGCGACCAGCTCGGTCAGCTCCCTGATGCTCAGCTCCTTTCCGGTTCCGGCGTTGACCGTCTCGTTGCCGCTGTAGTTGTTCATCAGGAACACACACAGATCGGCGAGATCGTCGACATACAGGAACTCGCGCAGCGGACTGCCGTCGCCCCAGCAGGTCACAGAAGCCTTCCCCTCGACCTTTGCCTCGTGAAAGCGGCGAATCAGCGCCGGCAGCACATGGCTGTGCGTCGGGTGATAATTGTCGTTGGGACCATAGAGATTCGTCGGCATCACCGATATATAATCCGTGCCATACTGACGGTTCAGGAACTCGCAGTATTTCAGCCCGCTGATCTTCGACAGCGCATAGGCCTCATTGGTCTTTTCCAGCTCCCCTGTCAACAGGCAGCTCTCCGGCATCGGCTGCGGCGCCATGCGGGGGTAAATGCAGGAGGAGCCGAGAAACTCCAGCTTCTTACAGCCATTCCTCCAGGCGGCGTGTACAACATTCATCTCAAGCATCATATTGTCATACATAAAGTCTGCAAGGGCGCTCTCATTCGCCGCAATCCCGCCGACCTTAGCCGCAGCGAGGAATACATACTCCGGCTTTTCCTCCGCAAAGAAGGCTTCTACGGCATTCTGGCGGGTCAGGTCCAGCTCTTTATGCGCACGGGTGACAATGTTATGATAGCCCTGCCGGTTCAGCTCGCGCACGATCGCGGAGCCAACCATTCCACGATGACCGGCTACATAAATTTTCGCGTCTTTTTTCATCATGCTTATCCCGTCTCCTTCTCTTAAGAACCCGTTTTTGCCGTTCCGCTTAAACGGATCCGCGGATCTTCTCCTGCTTTGCAAGCTGCCGGTCATGCTTTGCCATAATCTCGATCAGCTCCTCGTAGCTGGTCTTCTGGGGATTCCAGCCAAGAACCGTCCTCGCCTTTGTCGGGTCGCCCAGGAGATTGTCCACATCCGTCGGGCGGAACCACTGCGGATTTACGTAGACCAGCATCCGGCCGGTCTCGGCGTCGTAGCCCTTTTCCTCCATGCCGCTGCCCTCCCAGCGGAGGGTAATGCCATTGGCCCGGAAGGCCTTCTCCGTGAAATCGCGAACCGTGTGCTGCATACCGGTGGCAATCACGAAGTCCTCCGGCCTGTCCTGCTGCATGATGAGCCACATGCACTCGACGTAGTCCTTCGCATAGCCCCAGTCGCGCAGAGAATCCAAGTTGCCGAGCTCCAGATGATCCTGCAGACCCTCCGCAATCCGGCCGGCGGCCAGTGTGATTTTTCTGGTGACGAAGTTCTCGCCGCGGCGCTCGGACTCATGGTTGAACAGGATCCCATTCACGGCAAACATCCCGTAAGCCTCGCGATACTCCTTCGTGATCCAGAATCCATACTGCTTCGCGACCGCATAAGGACTGTAGGGATGAAACGGGGTGCTTTCCCTCTGGGGAATTTCCTCCACCTAGCCATACAGCTCAGAGGTGGATGCCTGGTATACCCTTGTTTTCTGAATCAGTCCGAGGATGCGGACCGCTTCCAGGACGCGCAGGACACCCAGCGCGTCCACATCACCGGAATACTCCGGCACGCCAAAGGAATCCTGCACATGGCTCTGCGCCGCAAGATTATAAATCTCATCCGGCTGAACAAGGGAGATAATGCGGATCAGGGAGAAGGAATCCGACAGGTCGCCATCGTGCAGGGTGATTCTGCTCATCAGATGATTAATACGACCGGTATTCGAAAGCGAAGCCCGACGGATAATGCCATGTACCTCGTAGCCTTTTTCAAGCAGAAACTCCGCCAGATAAGAGCCATCCTGCCCTGTTATTCCTGTAATAAGCGCTGTTTTCATAAACACCTCCAATAATTATCCATTGTCTCTCTGGTGGCAGGCCTCATACATCAGGATTGCCGCTGCCACCGACGCGTTCAACGACTCGAGCTTTCCGTGCATCGGGATGCGGATCAGACGGTCGGCACAGGCGCTTAAGTCCGTCGTCAGACCGTTCCCCTCATTTCCGATCAGGAACGCACAGCCCTGCCGATAATCAGCCTTATCATAAGCGCTGGCTCCGTCGAGATGAGCTGCGTAGCTGCGAACGCCACGCGCCTTCAGCTCACGCAGGATTTCCTTCAGATCGTCCGCATAGAAAAAAGGTACCCGGTAAACAGAGCCCATGGTCGCGCGGATCGTCTTTGGATTATAGATGTCAACAGAATCAGAACTCAGGATAATACCATCCGCCCCCGCTCCTTCTGCGGTTCGGATGATCGTACCGAGGTTCCCAGGATCCTGCAGATTTTCCAGAATTATAAGAAATGGATCCGGCCTTTTCGTAAGATCGACCAGTGTGTAATGAAAGCGTTCCATCAGACACAGGACTCCCTGCGGCGTCTTCGTATCGCTGGCAGCCCGGTACACCCGGTCGTCCAGGATCTCCAGATCTGCATGTGGAAAAAAAGCCTGTCCCTTTTCCTCGTACAGGCTTTTTGATACATATATTTTCCGGATGCGCTCCGGCGGCGCTTCGAGGAGCATCTTTACGCCCTCCGCGAGGAAAACGCCCTGCTCCTTTCGCGCCGAGGATTTTTTCATGAGCTGCTGCAGATTTTTCACCTGCGGATTGGCTGTGCTTGTAATCATACCGACATGTTCTTCGCTATTTTGATCATATACTCGGAAACGCCCTTGTTCATGCCAAGCGCTTCATTGATATCATAGTCCTGGAATTTTCCATTCTGATAGCCGACTACGCGGTTCGTCTTCCCTTCACAGAGCAGATCCGCTGCCATCGCCCCCATCATCGTGGCATAGACGCGGTCCTTACAGGTCGGACTGCCACCGCGCTGCATATAGCCAAGGATCGTCGCCCTTGTCTCCACACCCGTAGCCGCTTCAATGCGCCTGGCCATCGAAGTAGAGTGCCCGATACCTTCCGCATTGATAATGATGTGATGCTTCTTCCCACGCTTGCGGCTGACGACAATGTGATTGATGATGCGCTGCTCATCGTAATCATAAGTCTC
Source organism: Lachnospiraceae bacterium (assembly GCA_021204285.1). Taxonomy (GTDB): domain Bacteria; phylum Bacillota; class Clostridia; order Lachnospirales; family Lachnospiraceae; genus Hominiventricola. Next base: position 4,057 of record JAJPZP010000016.1, read on the forward strand.
CGGGATCAGAATATCCTCCGCACCGTTTGCGATGCCGCACCAGAGTGCGATATAACCCGCGTCACGTCCCATCACTTCTATAATACTCACACGCTCATGTGAAGTCGAAGTGTCGCGCACCTTGTCGATCGCCTCCATGGCTGTGTTCACTGCCGTGTCAAAGCCAATCGTATACTCGGTACAGGCAATATCAAGGTCAATCGTTCCCGGAACACCTACTGTATTAATTCCCTGTGCTGCCAGCTTCTGCGCGCCGGCAAAAGAACCATCACCGCCGATCACAACCAGACCGTCAATCTCATTTTTCCTGCAGATCTCAGCGCCTTTTTTCTGCCCTTCCTCCGTCCGGAACTCTGCACAGCGAGCCGTGAGCAGGAAGGTTCCACCTTTATCAATCGTCTCGCTGACAGACTCCCTCGTAAGCTCTACGATATCTTCCTCCAGGAGCCCCTGATAACCTCTGCGTATTCCTTTTACCTTTTTGCCATTCGCAAGCGCCTCACGCACCACACCGCGGATCGCCGCATTCATACCCGGCGCATCGCCGCCACTCGTCAGGACGCCTATTGTATTCACTTCATTCGCCATATCATTTCCTCCGAAAACAACAGCCTGCAATTTTCAGTCTAAAACATTTACGCCTTATTTTCAACTGGCTTTTCAACCAGCTTCACATTTTTTTCGCCAAAGCGGGCATACAGCCGGCCGAGCAGTTCTTCGTCCGCTTTCACATTCCGGCCTGCAGGGAGAACCTTTTTCTGCCGTTCTTTCCGCACGTAGATGACAACGGAATCCTCTCCCCTGCTGTCCGCGAGCAGGTGATAGAGCTCCTGCTCACACGCACCGTACTCCTCCAGATCCGCAAACTGTATCCACATTTCCTTCCGGGGCTTCTCAAAAGGTGTGATCTTCTCAAGAATCAGCTTGCTCGCCTTGTCGAGCTCTGCGGAGACACGGCCGCTGACAAAAACCATACTGTCCACATTCAGCTGTCTGCCATACTTCTCATAATCACGCGGGAAGACAATCACCTCCACGGAACCTGCCATATCTTCCACATTGATGAAGGCCATCATCTTGTTATTCTTCGTCGCCTTCACCGTTCTGGATGTGATCATACCGCCAATCGTTGCGCGCTCGCCGTCGCGCAGCTTTTCATCTTCATCATCTTCGGGCGGCAGAAAATCCGTGGAAACATGGCTGATCTTCCGGCGCCACTGCTCCTCATACTCCTCCATCGGATGACCACTGATATAGAAACCCAGCACTTCCTTTTCCAGTGAGAGCAGCTCCTCTTTCCCATACTCCGGCACCTGCGGAACCCGAACCTTAAATGATGCCTTATCTTCCTCCGGGGCGAAGTCAAACAGACTCATCTGGCCTGCGAACTCCGTCTTTTTCTTCCGCGTCGCCTCGTCTACGATCTGTTCATACACGCTCACCATCTGATGGCGGTTCAACGGAAAACTGTCAAAAGCCCCTGCCTTGATAAAGTTTTCGATTGCACGCTTATTCAGCTCCTTGCCCGCGGTCCGCTCGATAAAATCTTCGAGATCTTTATAAAGCCCATGCTCTTCTCTCTCCCGGATAATCTCTGCAATCACCGGTTTTCCAACGCTCTTGATTGCCGTCAGGCCATAGCGAATCGCACCATTTGACACGGAAAACACACCAACGCTCTCATTGATATCGGGAGGCAGAATACGGATCCCCATCTGACGGCAGCTCGCAATATACTCCGATACTTTCGTCGAGTTGTCAATGACCGAGGTCAGAAGCGCGGCCATATACTCCACCGGATAATAATACTTCAGCCAGGCCGTCTGGTAGGAGACCACCGCGTAGGCCGCCGCATGGGACTTATTGAACGCATACTCCGCAAAGTCCATCATCTCATCATAGATCTTGTTGGCGACCGCCTCGGGAATTCCCCTCGCGATACATCCCGGAACGCCCTCCTCCTCCTAGCCGTAGACGAAACTCTGACGCTCTTTCTTCATGACCGAGGCCTTCTTCTTTGACATGGCACGGCGCACGAGATCCGCCCGTCCCAGCGTATAACCGGCCAGTTGCTGCACGATCTGCATGACCTGCTCCTGATAGACAATACAGCCGTAGGTAGGCTTCAGGATCGGCTCCAGCTCCGGACAGTCGTAAGTGACCTGATCCGGATGGTTCTTGCCTCGGATATACTGTGGAATGAACTGCATGGGACCCGGGCGGTACAGGGAGATACCGGCGATCAGATCCTCGAGGCTCTGCGGTTTGAGCTCTTTCATGAAGCTCTTCATCCCCGCGCTTTCAAGCTGAAACACGCCGTCGGTTTTTCCGGTTCCAAGGGAGTCCAGCACCTTCTGATCCTGATAATCAATCCGGTCGATATCGATCTTTGTCCCGCTGCTCTTTTCCGCCATCTCCACCGCGTTCTGGATCACAGTCAGCGTTCGAAGACCCAGGAAATCCATTTTCAGAAGCCCCAGCTCCTCCAACGTCGTCATCGTGAACTGCGTCGTGACCGAGCCGTCCTGTGCCCGCGAGAGCGGCACATACTCATCCACAGATTTCTGGCTGATCACGACGCCAGCCGCGTGCGTGGAGGCATGCCGCGGCAGCCCTTCCAGACGTTTGGACATGTCCACGAGCTCCTTTACCTGCTCGTTCGTCTCATAGAGATTTCGCAGCTCAGGATTCACCTGCAGCGCACGGTCCAGTGTGATGTTCAGTTCGCGCGGCACCATCTTCGCAATCGAATCGACAAAGGCGTAAGGCATATCCATAACGCGGCCCACGTCTTTCAGCACCGCGCGCGCCGCCAGCGTCCCGAAGGTGACGATCTGCGCCACCCGATCCTTACCGTACTTGCGGACAACATAATCAATAACCTCCTGCCTGCGCTCGAAGCAGAAATCCACGTCAATATCAGGCATTGACACGCGTTCCGGGTTCAGAAAGCGCTCGAAAAGCAGCTGGTATCTGGCCGGATCGATATTCGTGATCCCGAGGGAATATGAGACAAGGCTTCCGGCCGCCGACCCTCTGCCCGGCCCGACCGCAATGCCATTATCCCTGGCAAATTTTATAAAATCCCAGACGATCAGGAAGTAATCGACATAGCCCATCGTCTGAATGATCGAAAGCTCATAGTCGAGCTGCTTTCGCAGCGTGCCGTCATCATCCGGGTAAGGCTCCGCAAATCCCTCTGTGCACAGCTTGTTCAGGTATTCCCAGGAAGTGTAGCCGTCCGGCACATCGTACTGCGGCAGCTTCGTCACGCCGAACTCAATCTCTACATTGCAGCGATCCGCGATCTTCTGCGTATTCTCCAGTGCCTGCGGCGCGTAACGGAAAAGCTCCGCCATCTCCTCCTGCGATTTTACAAAATACTGCCCGCCCTCATAGCGCATGCGGTCCTCATCTGCCAGGCGCTTGCCGGTCTGCAGACAAAGCAGGATGTCATGCGGCTTTTCGTCCTCCGCGTAAGTATAGTGTACGTCGTTCGTCGCCACCAGTTCAATGCCGAGTTCCCGGCTCATCCGCAGAAGGCCCTGATTTACCTGTTTCTGCTCCGGAATACCGTGATCCTGCAGCTCCAGGAAGAATTTTCCTTTTCCGAAAATATCCTCGTAACGCTTCGCGGCAGCACAGGCCTCCTCGTATTGATCCTTCTCAATATAGCGCTGCACCTCCCCCGCGAGGCAGGCACTCGTTGCGATAATCCCCTCGTGATAACGTGCGAGCACCTCACGGTCCACGCGGGGTTTATAATAAAAGCCTTCCGTATAACCGATGGACACAATCTTCATCAGGTTCTGATAACCCCGGTTATTTTCTGCCAGAAGCACCAGATGATAATAGCGATCCTCCCCGCCGGTCGTCTCCTTGTCAAAGCGGGAATTCGGCGCAACGTAAACCTCGCAGCCCAGGATCGGCTTAATGCCCTGCGCTTTCGCTTCCTTATAAAAATCAATCACGCCAAACATCGCGCCGTGATCCGTGATCGCTGCGCTGTCCATGCCCAGCTCCTTCACCCGCGCTACGTATTCCGTGATCTTGTTCGAACCGTCCAGCAGACTGTACTCCGTGTGTACATGAAGATGCACAAAACCCATTCCTTACCCCCGCATTGGTCTCCTTAGAAAAAATGGGCTCCTGCTAAGCAGGAGCCCCTCTTTGACACTTCCGTCAGCCGTTAATCATAAAGTTCAACAGCTTGTCGATATCCTCTTTCTCATAAGCGACGATCTCGAGCTCCGGGATCTCACCGTTCGAGAAAATATTTGCGAGTGACACGTACTGGGAAAGCTTCGACTTCAGGTTCAGTCTGTCTCCCTCCCCTGTCACGATTTCTACCTTTCCAGCACAGATGTCTACCACTTCTAAAAACTTATTGACGTCTTTAATGTTCTGTACTTTCATCTTCTTATTCTCCTTTCTTCTCTCTACGGCACACATTATACTCAAAAGTCCTTCGGAATGCAAGCTATTTTTTCCAGATGCTGTCTTTGGAGAGGTCAATGCGTTCCTCTTTCAGAAGATGGCCCACCGCGCGCTTGAACGCGTTCTTGCTCATGGAAAATTTTTCTCTGATGATCTCTGACGATGTTCGGTCGGAAAAGGGCATCTCACCTCCATACTCCTCAAGTACCTGCATCACACGCTCTGCATCCTGGGAGCTCTGCAGATACGCTTTTTCCCGCAGGCTCAAATCCAGCTTCCCGTCACTCTTCACGCCCGTCACACGCGCCTCGACGAGATCTCCGATCTTCGCTTCCCCATAAAACTCCCGTTTGGGTATCAGTCCTGACCAGCGATCGTCCACCGCCACGAATGCGCCGAAATTCTCACTGATCTGATAAATCGTCCCCTTTACATGATCATCCTTACGATAAGGACTGTCCAGCGAAAGATACTCATAGACATTCATCGTCGCGCACAGGCAGTCGCTCCGGTCTATATAGAGCGCAACCAGGCATTCCTCCCCGGCCCGCACCTTTCTGGTCTGCTGCCGGAAAGGCAGAAGCAGATCTTTCGCAAGCCCCCAGTCCAGGAATGCCCCGATCTTCGTGACTTCCTTCACTTTCAACTTCGCAAGTCCCCCCAGTGTAATAAATGGCTCCGTTGTGGTGGCGATCAGACGATCCTGGGAGTCTTTATATAAGAAGACCTCCAGCTCATCACCGACCCGGGCACCCTCCGGCACCTGTTTTTTCGGAAGCAGTACCCGCTCCTCCGGGTCATCCGACCGGGCCAGATAGACGCCGAACTCCACCTCTTTTATAATCTCAAGGGACTGTATTTTTCCTAATTCCATCACTTATCTCCTAGCGAAATTCTATCACAGCATAAGGCTTTCCATCCGGATCATCCAGAGCGATGGTAGCGGTCTGTCCGTTCATGCTCACCTTCGGGCAGATCTGGTCATTCAGCTTTGCAGACTTCCGGTATTCCGCCCGCATCTGGTGGATCTGGAAATCTTCCGGCAAATACTCCGCCGCCATCAGCACATACTGACCATTGTTCACGTGATGGTTTACATCCAGCTGATGCCTGATCACCAGAAAAGGCTCCTCCTCGCGCATCCCATCGGGAAGTGCGATATGCCCTTCCTCGTACTCCATGGCAAGCTTCGGATCGATCTCATAAGCCCCGCTCACATCCGCTTCCAGCCTGCAGGGCCGCGCACGCTCCGTATTCATATAGACCCAATAAGAGTCAGCGAAAGCCAGCACCGCTCCCTGCCCGTCCAGCATACGGAAATTTCTGCTCCCCGTCATTTTCCCGAAAGCGTAGGGCCATGTCTCAACCCGGATGCGTTCCGCCATCTTCGGATAACGATTGATCACAATTTTCCAGGAGCTCAGCACCCACATCCGCTTCCGGCTCTCCAGAAAACTCATTCCGACGCCACGATCCTCCGAATGAAAGATGCTGCAATCCTGAAACTGATTCAGCACACCGATCAGCGTCATCCGCTGATACTGATCCGCCTCCGTCATTCTCACTCTGGTGTCATATCCATACATGTAACGCGCCTCCTTACGGGCAATGCCCATGCGAACATTATACTTTTAATTTCACAAAAAAGCCACCCTTTCTTGTCTCTTTCCGGCAATCCCTGTATAATAGAATATAAAGTAATCATTTTACGAGGAACCATCCATGAGCAAAAAACGTAAAAAGAGAAAAACACGGAGCGATATGTACACATTTTTCTTCCGGCTGACGCAGGTGACCATGCTCTGCATTTTCATCAGCGTCTGTTTTCTGATCTACAAGACGGGCTATGTACAGACCGTTATCCAACTCTATCAGGAAGCGCAGGAGATCACCCAAACCTCCTCGGCGGCAGACTTCCAGACGGACCAGCAGGGTGAAGTATACGACACGGACGGAAATACCATCGCACTGCTGCGCAATGACCGCAACATCATCTATCTTACTTCTGATGAGATCCCCGATTATGTGAAGGAAGCCTTTGTAAGCATTGAGGATAAACGCTTCTATCAGCACAGCGGCTTCGACCTGATCGGCATCTTCCGCGCTGTTGGCTCCCTGATTTCAAGCGGTGACATCTCCCAGGGCGGCAGCACCATCACCCAGCAGCTCGCCAGGAACGTCTATCTGACCCACACGGTAAGCTGGGAACGTAAAGTGGAAGAGATTTTCATCGCCGTCGCTCTGGAAAAGATATACACAAAAGACGAAATCCTCGAATTTTACATTAATAATATTTATTTTGGCAATAGCTATTATGGTATCGAAGCTGCAAGTCAGGGTTATTTCAGCAGGAGCGTGAATGAGCTGAGTCTGTCCGAAATTGCTTTTCTCTGTGCGATCGTCAACAATCCGACTTACTACGATCCGCTCACAAACAGGGAAAACACCGTATCGCGACGTGATCTGATTCTGGAAAGCATGCTGGATAACGGCGCGATCAGCGAAAGTGAATATACCTCAGCCGTCGCAGAAACGATCACGCTCGACACAAGCTCCCCTCAGTATACGCGTACCTGGGCGCATACCTATATCTATTACTGTGCGACCCTGGCGCTCATGGATGCAACCGGCGAGGATTACGAGACCTGCAATGAACTGCTCTACACAGGCGGCTACCGGATTTACACCTCTATCGACATGGACGCCCAGGCACTTCTGCAAAATACTGTGGACGAGACGCTTAAAGATTACAATACGATGGACACCAACGGCACCTACGCCCTGCAGGCCGCTGCCGTGACGATCGATAACGATACCGGCCTGGTGGCCGCAATCGTTGGCGGACGATCACAGGACGATATTTCTGTGGATTACAACCGCGCTTACTTAAGCTTCCGGCAGCCCAGCAGCTCAATCAAGCCGCTGATCGTCTATACCCCCGCCCTGGAACGGGGGTACACAGCCTCCAGTACGGTTGATGACTCGAAGGAGGAGGACGGTCCCTCCAATTCCGGCAATTCCTACGCCGGCATGATCTCACTGAGAACGGCTGTGGAACAATCGAAAAACACAGTCGCTTACAAGTTGTTTCGCGAACTGACGCCGGAAGTCGGACTTTCTTATCTGCTTGATATGAATTTTTCCTCGATTGAGGAAGAGGATTATACACTGGCCGCCGCGCTCGGTGGCCTGACGACCGGTGTCAGCACCCTCGAGATGACTGCCGCCTACGCCACTCTGGCGAATGAAGGCATCTATCGCCTGCCGACCTGTGTCACGATGATCACTGACATGGATGGAAATATCATTGCCCTGCCGGATCAGGACGAACATCAGGTCTACGAATCCGATGCCGCACACGAAATGACGGATATTCTGGAAGGCATCCTGACACGCGGCACCGGAAAGGGCAACGCGATCGAGGGGATGCCCTGTGCAGGAAAGACCGGCACGACCAACGACAATCTGGACGGCTGGTTCATCGGTTACACCGCATACTATACGACCGGGGTCTGGGTCGGCTTCGACTCGCCGCGCAGTGACAGCGCGCTGTCCGGAGCCAGCTATCCACTTTCTATCTGGAACAGTTACATGACAGAACTGCATGAAGGACTGGAGTCAAAGGAACTCAATGACTGAGTCCCTTAACCTCCTGTATCCTCCGTATCCCCTGTTGTCTCCGTCTCTCCGGCGGAAACATCACCCGTATCTTCCGTGACCGTCACCGACGCCGCGCCAGTCTGTTCATAAATACTGGGCACATAGACGCCGCCCGTATGCACCGTACAGGTGGCGGAGGCCAGATCAGCGCTGATACCATATGCCGTATCCAGGGTAGTTGCCTCGGCAACTCCTTCCTGCATGGCCGGCAGCAGCACCTTCACCTGAATCGCCTGATTCGGGCAGGACTCCGTCGCCAGAAGTCCCGTGTCCGCGCAGATATTGACCGCCACATGGACATCACAGGTCTCCGTCGGCTCGGTTCCTTCCACAAAATATTCGTTTATGACAATACCAGAGCGGCCATCGCAGTCGCATAAGCCTGCGACCGCCAGCTTGCCTGACTTCGAACAGATCGTGCACTGTACAATGCCGTCCGGCATCTCAAAATCCTTATTCTCCAGATTCAGATGAATCCGGGTCATAATCTTGGACCAGAGCTTCTTGTGGTAGCTCGTCTCTCCATTGGAACTACTGAGCTCATGCTTATAGCCATTGTTGTCATATCCGGTCCAGATACCCGCTGTATAATAAGGCGACATACCAACGAACCATACGTCACGGTTCTCTGAAGTCGTACCGGACTTTCCGGCAACTGTCATTCCACTGACATTCGCTGCACTGGACGTGCCACCCGTTCCCGTGATAACATCTTTCATACAGTCGATCAGCAGCCAGGCGTTCTGCTCGGAGATCACCTGCGTAGTCTCCTCCTCGTTGTCAAGGATGACATTGCCGTCATTGTCCACGACCTTCGTGTAGAGCCGCGGTTTGATGTATTCTCCGCCATTGGCAACAGCCGCATAGGCCGCCGTCAGCTCCAGGTTCGACACGCCGTTCGTCAGGCCACCGAGCGCCGTCGCCTGCCCGTAATCGTTATTGGAACCCTCGAGCTGCAGACTTGTAAATCCGAATTTTAACAGATAATCGATCGCCACCGTCGGAGTCACATCCGTGATCGTCTTGACCGCCATAATGTTCATCGAACGGGTAATCGCTTCACGCAGCGTTGTCCAGCCGCGATACTGCGTCGAAGTATCCCAGTTGCTGACAAGGCGGCCGGTCGTCCCGTTTTCTGTGTAGGCGAAGGGGCCATCGTACTGCGTCGTCCCCGGACCATAGCCAAGCTCCTCGAAAGCCGGCGCATAGGCTGCCACAATCTTGAAAGTAGACCCCGGGTTCCTGAGGGAATCCGTCGCGCGATTCAGCGTTTTATTTGCCGTCTTTTCCCCGCGTCCGCCAATCATCGCCACGACCTCGCCGGTGCTCTGATCCATAATAACCATCGATGCCTGCGGCTGAATCACCATGTAGCAACTCTCATATACCGTGTCACTGTCCTTGATGCCAAGCGTTGCAACATACTCATCGATCGCAGCCTGTGCCTCCTCCTCGGAGTCATACAGCGGTTCATAGCCGGAATCGCTCTCTTTAAAATAGGCGTACAGCATTTCCTGGCTGTAATTTGTCGTCGTGCCGTCCTCTTCTACAACCGTCAGCGCCCACTCAAGCGCCACCTTGGAACCGGATGGGAAATTATCCTCATCCGCGAACTCCTCATCCAGAATTGCCTGGATATCCGGATCCTGCGTCGTATAGATCTTAAGCCCACTGCTGTAGAGCGCGTTTGACGCCTGCTCCTCCGTGTAACCGGCCTTTTCTACCAGATCTTCTTCTACCTGATCGATCACCGCGTCCACAAAATAGGAATAAACTGTGCTTGTAGACTCTGTCTCCTCATTCGTCTCCTTGATCCGGGAATAGACGTCATCCTCAAGCGCTTCCTCATACTCGCTCTGCGTAATATATCCCTGTTCATACATATTTTTCAGCACAAGAGCACGGCGTTCCTTATTGGCCTCCGGATGAGTGATCGGATTATACTCCGTCGGGCTCTTCGTGATCGCCGCAAGCACCGCCGCCTCCGAAATCGTCAGCTCACTGACGGATTTTCCAAAATAACGGTTCGCAGCTGCCTGCACACCCAGCGTATTCTGTCCCAGATTGATCGTATTCAGATAACTCTCAAGGATCTCGTCCTTCGTCATAATCTGTTCCAGCTCTATAGCCAGATATTGCTCCTGCAGCTTTCGTTCGATCTTGTCGAGCATCGTATCCTCAGACATGAAATCAAACACATTATTCTTCAGAAGCTGCTGCGTGATCGTACTTGCTCCCTGCGTGGTCTGAAATCCACTGGAAACCCAGGTGACACCCGCACGGATGATACCCTGCAGATCGATACCGTTATGCTCATAAAAGCGCTCGTCCTCGATCGCGATAAACGCATGCTGCACATGTTCCGGGATGTTTTCAATCTTCACGTAGGTACGATTGGTACCCTCCGCAATCAGCTCCGCAATCTTATTTCCTTCCGCATCGTAAACAACAGATTTATATCCCCGCGGAATTACGCTCGCGCTCGTAATATCCGGCGCATTCTCCATGACGCCCCGGATTACGCCGACACCGGCGCACACGCCCGCCACACCCAGACAGATAACCAGCACCAGCATTGTTTTCAAAAATACAACACCCAGCTTCTTTCCCATCCGTATGCGTCTGGAACGCAGCGCAGATTTCTTTTTCGAGGTGCCCTTTTTACTGTAATTCATCGTCAAACCTCCTTATGTTTCCTTCGAACAACAGGTCACTTTAACACCTCAATCGCCCTCTGTAACTGGTTGTCTTCCTCATTCTGCGTATCCGCCTCCAGGACAATATCCGGGGTAATGCCCACTTCATGGATATTATTGCCGGACGGCGTATAATATCTTGAAACTGTAATTTTAATCGCGGAACCGTCGCTGAGTGGAATCAGACTCTGCACAATTCCCTTGCCATAGGTCTGTGTCCCGATCAGCGTTCCCACACCATAATCCTGAATTGCACCTGCAAAAATCTCCGAAGCACTCGCGGTATTGCCATTCACGAGAATGACCATCTCCCCGTCAAAATAATTCTCAGCATCAGAATACTCTTCTTCCCTGTTTCCGTATTTGTCCTCCGTATAGACAATCAAGCCCTCCGGAAGCAGGGAATCCAGAATTGTGCAGGTCACATCAACAAGACCGCCTCCATTGTCCCTGAGATCGATGATCAGGCTTTCCATACCCTGAGACCCGAGATCTTCCAGTGCGCTCGCAAACTGCTCATCCGTCACGTCATCAAACTCCGTGATCGCGATATAGCCGATCGCATCTTCCAGCATCTCATACTCGACAGTCGGAACCTCGATACTGGCACGGGTGATTGTCATCTCGAGCACCTCGCTTCCACGAACTATGCTGATATTTACATCTGTACCTTCCTCACCCTTCAGGTCTACAACTACAAGGCTGAGGTCAATACCTGTGACTTCCTCCCCTTCCACCATGTAAAGGATATCGTCCGCCTGCAGTCCGGCCGATTCCGCGGGCGAACCCTCAAAGGTACTCACCACCGTGATGAGGCCCGTGCTGTAATCCTGCTGCAGCGTAGCTCCAATTCCGCTGTAGCTCCCGCTGGAGCTCTCAAGAAAGCTCGCATATTCCTCCGCCGTATAATAGCAGGTGTAGGGATCACCAAGGCCGTCCATCATGCCCTTGTAAATACTCTCCTCCACATCCTCCTCGTCATAATCAAACAGATAGTAGGCATCAATATAACTCTGCAGCTCCTCCATCTTTTCTGCCAGCTGACTCTCCGATGAGTCGGAAGACGTCGAGCCGGAGCTCAGGCCTGCAAGCCCAAGCCGGACGAGAAGAGACGAGGCTCCGCAACCGCCTAAAAACATCACCATGACGCACAAAAGGGCTACGCACACCAGCCCTTTTCCGAAGGAATGACTTCCCCGATTTTTTTTCATAAACAGATTCTCCTCTTTTCTTCCTTCCATTCTATGTCTATGATGTTGGTTGATAAAGTATTTAATTCACATATCCGGTCGGATCCACATAAGTCCCATTTACGATCACACCAAAATGCAGGTGCGGTCCGGTGGAATAGCCGGTCGAACCCACTGCGGCGATCGTCTGTCCCTGGGTGACATAATCCCCTTCCGATACATACAGCGCCGATGCATGCATATAGACAGTAGAAATACCGCCGCCGTGAGAAATTACCACATAGTTTCCGGCAGAGCTGCTATAGGTGGCTGTCGTCACCCTGCCGGATGCAGAGGCAACAATCGCCGCACTGCTGGAAGCGCCGATATCAATCCCCTTGTGATAGGTAGAAGCGCCGGCAATCGGAGCCGTCCGATAACCAAAACTGCTCGTAATGCGATGACTTGACGGACAGGGCCATACAAAACCGCTGCTGCCTCCGTCGCCATCGTCTGAAGACGCCTTCGCCGCCGCTGCCGCCGCAATTTGCTGTTCGACCTGGTCAAGCAGCTTCTCCTGCTCATCCAGCTGATCCTCATAGGTGCTCTGCTCTCCGGAAGCTGCATCAATCTGCGCCTGATAGGACGCGATCTCCTGCGACTTCGCCTCGATGGCCGTGTTCACCGCCTCCTGCTGCGACTCCGCCTCGGCAAGCAGCTCCTCAAGCTCCGTCTTTTCCTCCTCAAG
>JAJPZP010000219.1 GCA_021204285.1 Lachnospiraceae bacterium
AAACGATCTGACTCAGGGGATATTTATCAACTTTTGTGTGATAAATATCCCCTGAGTGGTTTTTCATAATTCTCCGTTGACTTGTACACCGCAATTCGATAGAATAGTTGTGTAGTCGAACAAAGAGAACGTCTTAAACGGATAACGGACCGACGGGAGGAGAGACGATGAAGAAAATACAGGAACTTCTGGATGCGGAGCTGGGGCGGGCATTTTGCGCGGCAGGTTATGATGAGAAATACGCGCGCTCGGCGCTGTCCAACCGCCCGGATCTGTGTGAATATCAGTGCAACGGGGCGATGGCCGCGGCGAAGGAATATCATAAGGCGCCGATCCAGATCGCGGAGGCGGTGGCGGAGCAGCTGCAGGAGTCGAAGCTGATTGCGGAAGTGCAGGTGGTGAAGCCCGGCTTTATTAATATGAAACTCGCCGAAGCGTCCCTGAGTGCTTTTTTAAATGAAATGCGCGCGGATGAGCGCCTCGGTTGCGAGAAAGCACAGCAGCCGAAGACCATTATCATCGATTACGGCGGACCGAATGTCGCGAAGCCGCTGCATGTCGGGCATCTGCGCTCGGCGATTATTGGCGAGAGCGTGAAGCGAATTATGCGTTTTGCGGGCCATAAGGTTATCGGGGACGTACACCTCGGCGATTGGGGACTGCAGATGGGACTCATTATCATGGAGTTGAAGGAGCGCAGGCCGGAGCTGTCCTATTTTGATGAGGCTTACGAGGGTGAGTACCCGGCGGAAGCGCCTTTTACGATCTCTGAGCTTGAAGAGATCTATCCGACGGCCAGCGCGCGCTCGAAGGAGGACGCGGGATATAAGGAAGCAGCCATGCAGGCGACTTTTGAACTGCAGCATGGCCGCAGAGGCTATCAGGCGTTGCTCGGACATATCCTGAACGTGTCGGTGAATGATCTTAAGAGAAATTATCAGAACCTGAACGTGGAGTTTGACCTCTGGAAGGGAGAGTCTGACGCACAGCCTTATATCCCGGATATGGTACAGCGTATGCGTGACGAGGGTTATGCATACTTAAGCGATGGCACATGGGTTGTCGATGTGAAGGAGGAGAGCGACACGAAGGAAGTGCCGCCCTGTATGCTGTTGAAGTCTGACGGCGCGTCGCTCTATACGACGACTGACCTGGCGACGATCGTGGAGAGGGAGAAGGACTATCATCCGGATGAGATCATCTATGTCGTCGACAAGCGGCAGGAAATGCACTTCATCCAGGTCTTTCGCTGCGCGAAGAAATGCGGTCTGGTCGGCGAGGATACAAAGTTCACCTTCCTCGGCTTCGGCACGATGAACGGGAAGGACGGAAAGCCCTTCAAGACGCGTGAGGGCGGCGTCATGCGGCTTGAGTATCTGATTGAAAATATCAATGAGGAGATGCTCAAAAAGATACAGCAGAGCCGTCCGATGGACGAGGAGGAGGCGAAGGAGACCGCGAAGATCGTGGGGCTCGCCGCGCTCAAATACGGCGATCTGTCGAACCAGGCTTCGAAGGATTATATTTTCGACGTGGACCGCTTTACCTCCTCGGAGGGAAATACCGGCCCCTATATTCTGTACACGATTGTCCTTATCAAATCGATTCTGAAGAAGTACGCGGAGCTTGGGGAGGAGAGCGATGGCGCGGAAATTCGCCCGGCCACTTCGGAGAGCGAGAAGGCATTGCAGCTCGAGCTCGCGAAACTGAACGGCGTGATGGAGAGCGCCTGTGAGGAGTATGCCCCGCACAGGGTTTGCGCCTATATCTATGACCTGGCGAACGCGTTTAATAAATTTTACCATGAGACAAAGATTCTTGGCGCGGAAGACAGAGAAGCCCGCGCAGGCTGGATTGCGCTTCTGAACCTGACAAAGCGGGTGCTGGAAATCTGCATCGACGTGCTGGGATTTGAGGCTCCCGAAAGGATGTAGGCTTTATGAGTGGAAGAAGAGCGCTATATCAGCTGTGGAGGGCAGTCTACCCGGTTTTACTTTACCTGATCATTCAGGTTGTGGTGAGCGCGATCTTCTCGGTGGCTTTGCTGAAGTGCGCAGAATTCGGATGGGTCGACGATTATTTTGCGGCTTATCTGGACAGCACGACGCTGATTTTACTGATCAGTGCGTTGATCGGTATCCTGATTTTTGGCCTGTTGTACCGGGGCGATTCGATGAGAAGACATATGGAACCGACCATGTGGCAGGAGAGCCTGCTGTGGGTGTTGATCGGAGCGTCCGCGCTTGCCCTGCTCGGGAATAATCTGATGAGCCTGACGCCGCTTGCAGAGATTTCGGAGAGCTACCAGGAGACGAGTGCCGCGCTGGAAACGGGAAGTATCTGGGTGCAGATCGCCTGCGTCGGTTTTGCAGCTCCGGCCGTAGAGGAGCTGGTCATGCGTGGGCTTCTGTACGGAAGACTTCGGGAGATTCTGCGTCCCTCCCGGGCAATCTTTTTCAGCGCTCTGATCTTCGGCGTTTTTCATGGCAATATTGTACAGGGTGTTTATGCGTTTGCGTTGGGAATTTTTTTCGCCTGGCTGATGGAGCGCTATCGCACAATCTTCGTGCCAATCCTTGCGCATGTGTCCGCAAATCTGTTTGTTACAGCTCTGTCAGACAGCGGCCTCTATGATCAGATATTTGAGAGCGTACCGGTATTTCTCCTGGTGACGGTGGCCTGTGCGCTGGTCTTCGCGGCGGCGTTTCGACAGTTGCGTGGTTAACCTGTTTCTCTCCCGAAATCGACAGATTCTGACATACATATCGTAGTATTTTCCTTCGATTCTGTTAAAATATGTACCAGAGTAAATATT
>JAJPZP010000068.1 GCA_021204285.1 Lachnospiraceae bacterium
TCATAGATGGTATTCCGGTTCTAAATGAGACTTGTCTTATTCCATTTAAGGCTAAAGCGTGGCTTGATTTGGTAGAGAGAAAAGCAGGCGGTGAGCATGTCGACAGTAAAAATATTAAAAAGCATAAAAACGATGTATTCCGATTAGGGCAGTTAATCACAGCAGATTCGAGGCAGAAACTTGGCGAGGAGATTGCGGTCGATATGAAACGATTCCTAGACGAAATGGAAAAGGAAACCATTGATTTGAAGTCTTTGGGTATCAGAGGTTCTGATCAAAAAACGATTATAAGTTTGTTGCATCGCTGCTATGAAATATAGTAAGCTGTTAGAACATGGAATTTCCTGGTTACCTCCATTTTGGATGGTATTGGTATAAACATACAAAAATCGAAATTTCGTGCGAAACAGTGATTTTAAATTTTTCAAATTCGTGTAAAAACAGGCAAATAGAATTGTAAATTTCGGTGAAGCAGTTTATAATGATAATAGTTCCGGAAATCTGAAATAGCGATAAGGTTTTCAAAAGGAATGTATGACGAACTAAAAAACACCAGACATGTGAAAGGAGGACACAAGATGGCAGTTATGGACGGTTGCGAGAGCAAGTACAAGACACCGGTGCTGGAGGAGCGGGAGTGCCCGACCTGCGGAAAAGAGGTTGAGGTGTTCACCGTCGCGGGCAGGATCGTGGAGGACGCCACCTGCGCCTGCGGTTACGTGTTTAAGGCGGAAGAACAGCAGCCACTGAAAGTAGACCGGCCGGAGGATTAACCTCCGGCTTACTGTTAATTTTCTGTTAAAAATCCCCGCATTCATGGACAATCCCAATTGATTAAACTATAATGGAAAAGACAGGCTTTGACAGGAAAGGACTGTCCTTTTTATGGGCGGTTTGACAGAGGTACATAGAATTGACGGAAGATAAATACATAAAACAGACATTGCTTGCAGGGATAGACGTGGGCTCTACAACGACGAAGATCGTCGCGGTGAATCCGGAGAATGGAAAAATCGTGTATTCGGAGTATCGGCGGCATAATGCAGCGCAGGTACAGAGCGTGGCGGACGCACTGCGGTGGCTTGCGAAGGAGTTCCCAGAAGTGAAACTCCGGCTCTGCCTGACCGGCTCCGGCTCGAAGCTGATCGCGGAACAGCTGGACGTCCCCTTTATCCAGGAGGTCGTCGCGAATTCGCTGGCGCTGCGCGAGCAGTACCATCATGTGCGCACCGCGATCGAGCTCGGCGGACAGGACGCGAAGATGATTTTCTTCAAGGAGGATGAAAACAGCGGCATTCTGAATGTTGCTGACATGCGCATGAACGGGAGCTGCGCGGGCGGCACCGGTGCTTTCATTGACGAGGTCGCTTCGATTTTGAAGGTCTCCGCGGAGGAGTTTGACGATCTGGCCGCGCGGGGAACCTGTGTTTATGATATTTCCGGGCGCTGCGGCGTCTATGCGAAGACCGATATTCAGCCGCTGCTGAACCAGGGCATCGCCAAGGAGGATCTGGCGCTTTCAGCCTTCCACGCGATCGCGAAGCAGACGATCGGCGGACTGGCCCAGGGACTGGACATTGAGAAGCCGGTGATCTTCGAGGGCGGCCCCCTGACCTTCAATCCGACCCTGATTCGGGTCTTTTCTGAGCGCCTTGAGCTCTCGGAGGAGGAGGCGATCGTGCTGGAGCACCCGGAGCTGATGGTCGCCTACGGCGCAGCGCTGTCGCTGGAACAGATGTACGCGGAGGACATGCGTACCTTTGACGCTGCGAATCTGATCAGAAAACTGTCCGAGGAGCAGCTTTCACTCTCCGGAAGCTCCATCGGCGGCGCGAAGCCGTTCTTCGCCTCAGAGGAGGAGCGTCACGCCTTTGAAAAGCGCCATGCGCACAGTTCCTGCTCGTGGAAGAAGCCGGAGAGGGGAGAAGTAATCAACGCCTATCTTGGCATTGATTCCGGCAGCACAACGACAAAATTCGTGTTGATGGACGAGGAGGAAAATATTCTCGATTCCTTCTATTCCCTCAATGAGGGCGATCCGCTGACCGTTGCGAAGCAGGCGCTGATCGCGATGCGGGATCGCTATCGCGAGGCCGGGGCGACGCTGAACATCATCGCGGCCGGTAGCACCGGCTACGGCGAGATGCTGTTTGCCAGGGCCTTCGACACGGAGTGCCACGCTGTGGAGACGGTCGCGCATGCGCGCGCCGCGGGCAAATATGTGGAGGACGCGACCTTCCTGCTCGACATCGGCGGACAGGACATGAAGGCGATCTGGCTCGACCACGGCATCATCACGAATATTCTGGTCAACGAGGCCTGCTCTTCGGGCTGCGGTTCTTTCCTGAGCAATTTTGCCTCGTCTTTGCATATCCCAATGGAGGAGATCGCCGAGGCCGCCTTCTCCTCAAAGAATCCCGCTGCGCTCGGCAGCCGCTGCACCATCTTCATGAACAGCAGCATCATCACCGAGCAGCGCAACGGGCGGCTCCCCGAGGATATCATGGCGGGGCTCTGCCGCTCCATCATTGAAAATGTATTTACCAAGGTCATCCGTATTTCCAATGTGGACTACCTGGGTGACCGCATCGTCGTGCAGGGCTGTACCTTTGAAAACGACGCGGTACTCTGCGCGCTGGAACAGTATCTCGGCAAGGAAGTGATCCGTGCGCCGTATCCCGGTATCATGGGGGCGATCGGCGTGGCGCTGCTCACGAAAGAGCAGCATCAGCGGCAGGGGAGTAAAAGCAGCTTTATCGGTCTCGATGCGATGGACGATTTCTCCTACACGCGGGAGGCGCTCGGGG
>JAJPZP010000269.1 GCA_021204285.1 Lachnospiraceae bacterium
ATTTCCTTTAATGTCAACACGGACAGCAGCTCGCTCATCGGGACGGACACCTTTCGCGACAACGAGGTGCAGCTGCGCAAGGGCAGCGTTTACCGCTGCGCGGAGGAGGGTGGCTTCGGCATTTTCGATGAGATCAATATGGCGAAGAATGACGCGGCCAGCGTGCTGCACGCGACGCTTGACCACCGCCGGATGATCGACGTGCCGGGCTACGACCGCATCGAGCTGCACCCGGCGACGCGCTTCATCGGGACGATGAACTATGGCTACGCAGGGACGCGCGAGCTCAACGAGGCGCTGGTTTCGCGCTTCCTGGTTATCGACATGCCGCCCCTGACGGAGGAGAATCTGCGTAAAATCATCTAGCACGCCATTCCGCAGATTCGCCCGGACGCAGAGGCCGCGTTCTGCGGGCTGTTCCTCGATCTGCAGCTGAAGGCACAGAACAGCGAAATTTCGACCAAGGCGCTGGATCTGCGCGGCCTCCTGGGCGCGCTGGGCGCGGTAAAAATCGGACTTACTCCTCTGAAGGCGGTGGAGATGGGCGTCACGAACAAGGCCTTCGATATCTTCGAGAAGGAGATTGTCTCGGATATGGTTATGACCCGCATCCCGGAAGACTGGACGCGGGAGGATGTGTTTGGGAGATAGAAACTTGGAAGAGGAGTATCGCTACGAACTGGAAAACCGTATGCGCAACCTGCTCTGGACCGTCAGCGGGGATTATGAGCTGGAGGCGAATCTCGACGTTGATTCGTTTCATCATTATCCCTCGATTTCTCTCTATGACGCGGTCCGACAGGGTGCTTTTGCACGCTTTTTTTCCACGGACGAGTTCGGCCTCTACCTGGTGAAGAAGCTGTACCTCGGGGCGGATGAGGCTTCCCTGATGCTGCTCGCACAGCTGTGCGTCGATCAGGCAGCCTGTGAGAAGGCCGCGGAGGAGCGCCCGGGACTGCGTTCCCTGCGGCGCAGAGCCTATGCGGATATTCTGGAACGGGATTTTGACCGGCTGGCCGCGCATCCGCTCGGGAGGCTGAAGATCGCAGTGCTGCGGAACGGGATCGATGGAAATTATACCACCGCAAAGCAGATCACGGAACAGATGGAGGAGCTCTTCGCCCTGCGCGGCGCGACGGATACGATGGAGGTCATCCGGCAGACCGACCGCTTTTATAATCGCCTGGTCGATCCGGCTTTCGAGACGGAGCACGGTGGTCTTGAGACGGTGCTGGCGGTCAGTGCGGAGGATCTGCGTGCCTTTGACTGGCAGGATTTCCTTGACGAGGCGGCGCTGGAGCTGGAGGAAGAGACGGCGAGTATCGACCCGGAGCAGGAGACGCCGGAGGGGCGCGGGCATGCCGGGCGTATTCTGGTTACGGAGGAGGCTGCCCGCAAGATGTATTCCTACATCGAGCTGAATTTCGGGAGCTCTTACATGGACGAGCGGGAGCAGGAGCGCCTGAATCGCCGCGTCTGTCGCGGCGTCCACGGGGACTGCCGGCTGTACTTTACCGATGGTATCATCGAGCACGCGGTTCGCGAGAATAATACCTATGTGCTGGCCTGCCGCACTAAGGATCAGAACGAGCGCTTCTACAGCTAGCACCGGCGTGTGTCGCGCCACAATATCGAGCAGCTCGGCCAGCTACTGCGCCGTTCGCTGCAGGCGCGCGCCGAGGAGGACCGCATGGAGGCCGCCTACGGCGCGGTCATCCCGCGCAAGCTCTGGAAGGTGGGCAGGACGGACGATCCGCGTCTGTTTACGAGAGTCTTCCGGAAACCGAACTCCGACTTTGTGGTGGATGTGCTGATGGACGGCAGCGGCTCGCAGAGGAGCCGCCAGAACATGGTCGCGCTGCAGGGTTATATCCTCTCGGCGGCGCTGACGAAAGCGCGGATTCCGCACCGGGTCTTGAGCTTCTGCAGCTTCTGGAACTACACGGTCATGCGCCGCTTCCGGGAGTACGACGACGGCCCGGAGGCCGACTGGAGGATTTTTCAGTTTACCTCCTCTTCGAGCAACCGGGACGGCCTGGCCCTGCGCGCCGCGGCGGACGGCCTGCTGCAGCGTCCCGAGGAGAACCGGATCCTGATCGTGCTCAGCGATGGCAGGCCGAACGATGTGGTGGTCAACCGCCCGAATGTGAAGAATCCTTCCGTCTACACCGGGGAATACGCGGTGAAGGACACGGCGGCGGAAGTGCGGCGGCTCCGCGCGCAGGGCATTGCCGTGCTCGGGGTCTTCGTCGGCGAGGAGCGCGACCTGATGGCGGAACGCCGGATCTTCGGCAAGGATTTCGCCTACATCCGCGATGTATCAACCTTCGCCCACGTGGTGGGACGTTACCTGAAGAAGCAGCTGGATGATCGGGACTAGGAGGAAAAGATGAAGGAATACGAAGTAGTACACGAGATCTTCAACGAATGTGCGAATAATCAGATGCGGGACGTCTTTTTCGAGGAGCTCACGCTGGACGATCCCGAGCAGTACATCCGAAATAAGCACAAGGACAAAGAGCTGAGTCTCGAGCGGGAGGATCTCGCGGACGGGACGATTATCTACAATGTCGAGACTTCGGGGATTTCGCAGCGGTATACGTTCACGGAGATATAAAAAACTTCCGTCGCCGGAAGTGTTGTTTTCGAGGGAGTGGGGGCTTTTGGGAAAGCCCCCAAGTGTTATGAATGAAATACGGATATGTCGTCCTTACGAATATTATATTATCAGTAAAATAAAACTTTCCCACTTCGCCGGACTATAGATTTATACCAAAAAGAATAAAATC
>JAJPZP010000107.1 GCA_021204285.1 Lachnospiraceae bacterium
GGAGAGATTTATGCTGGATGTGTGTCTGCTGGGAAGCGGTGGCATGATGCCGCTTCCTTATCGTTTTCTGACTGCGCTGATGCTGCGCTACAATGGGAGCAGCCTGCTGATCGACTGCGGGGAAGGTACGCAGGTCACGATCAGGGAGAAGGGCTGGAGCTTCAAACCGATCGATGTGATCTGCTTTACGCATTATCACGGTGATCATATCAGCGGTCTGCCCGGCCTTTTGCTGTCGATGGGAAATGCGGGACGTACGGACCCGTTGACGCTGATCGGGCCAATGGGAGTGGCGCGGGTCGTGAGCGCGCTGCGCGTCATCGCGCCGGAGCTGCCTTTCCCGATCATTTATAAGGAAATAAACGGCCAGCAGGAGACATTTTCCCTGAACGGCTATCGCCTTACCGCGTTTCGCGTGAACCACAATGTGCTGTGCTATGGCTATACGTTTGAACTCGATCGCGCCGGAAAATTTCAGCTTGAGAGGGCGCTCGCACTGGATATCCCGAAGCCGTACTGGGGCAGACTGCAGAAAGGCGAGACGATCGAGGTGGATGGGCAGACCTATGTACCGGAAATGGTCATGGGCGCGCCGCGGAAGGGCCTGAAACTGACTTACTGCACCGATACGCGCCCGACGCAGTCGATCGTTGACAATGCGATGCACGCCGATCTGTTTATCTGTGAGGGCATGTACGGGGAGAAGGACAAGGAGGCGAAGGCCAGGGAACACAGGCACATGACCTTCTACGAGGCCGCGAAGCTCGCGCGTGACGCGCAGGTGAAAGAGTTGTGGCTGACCCATTACAGCCCCTCCCTGAACTGGCCGGAGGCCTATATGGACGAGGTGCGCAGGATTTTTCCGGCGGCGCATGCCGGTAAGGACCGCAAGTCTGTGGAACTGTCGTTTGAAGAGGGGACGGAAAATGAGTGAGAAGAAAGACGTTTTGATTCTGGCGATTGAGAGCTCCTGTGACGAGACGGCAGCCGCCGTCGTGAAAAACGGACGCGAGGTGCTGTCCAATGTGATTTCCTCGCAGATCGCGCTGCATACGCTGTATGGGGGCGTGGTGCCGGAGATCGCCTCGCGTAAGCATATCGAGAAAATCAATTATGTGATACGGGAGGCTTTGAGCCAGGCAAAGGTCGGTCTTGGTGATCTTGATGCGATCGGCGTGACCTACGGGCCGGGGCTGGTCGGCGCGCTGCTGGTCGGCGTCGCGGAGGCCAAGGCGATCAGTTATGCCGCAGGGTTGCCGCTGGTTGGTGTGCACCACATTGAGGGACATATTTCCGCAAATTACATAGAACAGAAAGATCTGGAACCGCCCTTCCTCTGCCTGGTGGTATCGGGTGGCCACACGCATCTCGTGATGGTAAAGGATTATGGGAAATATGAGATTCTTGGGCGCACGCGGGACGATGCGGCGGGGGAGGCTTTCGACAAGGTAGCGCGCGCGATCGGCCTGGGTTATCCGGGTGGACCGAAGATCGACCGCCTTGCGAAGGAGGGAAATCCGGACGCGATTCATTTCCCGCGGGCGAAGGTCGGAGACTCCGGCTACGATTTCAGCTTCAGCGGTGTGAAGTCGGCGGTGTTGAATCATCTGAACGCCTGCCGCATGAAGGGGGAGGCGATCGTGGAGGCGGATATCGCAGCTTCCTTCCAGAAGGCGGTCTGTGATGTGCTGGTTGAGCACACGCTTCATGCGGCAAAGGAATACCGGGTTGATAAAATCGCGATGGCGGGCGGCGTCGCGTCAAATTCCGCGCTGCGCGCGGCAATGAAGGACGCCTGTGACAGAAGAAAAATTCCGCTCTACTGCCCATCGCCGATTCTCTGCACGGACAATGCGGCGATGATCGGCGCGGCGGCTTACTATGAGTTTATGGCGGGAAATCGCGAGGGACTCGACCTGAACGCGGTTCCGAACCTGCCGCTGGGGGAACGCTGATGGAGAGGAAAAGAGGAACGGCGATCGTGCTCGCTTCCGGGCAGGGAAGGCGGATGGGCACGAAGGTGCCAAAGCAGTTTCTGGAGATTCAGGGAAGGCCGGTTCTGTGGTATTCTCTGGATGTATTTCAGCGTTCAGAGCTGATTCAGGAGATCATCCTGGTCACGGGGGAGAAACAGATTGCATTCTGCAGAGCGCTTGCGGAGAGTTCCCATATCGATAAACTGCACGCGGTTGTGGCCGGGGGAGAGGAGCGCTATCATTCGGTCTGGAACGGACTGCAGGCGATGACAGACGAACGTGATCGGATTGTCTTTATCCATGACGGCGTTCGCCCGTTTATTAATGAGGAAATTCTTCAGCGTGCGTACGACGAAGCGTGCGTGAGCGGCGCCTGTGAGGTCGGAATGCCGGTGAAGGACACGATCCGGATCCTGGATGAGACCGGCAGAGTCGCCATGACGCCAAAGCGCAGTCTGGTATGGCAGATCCAGACGCCGCAGGTCTTCGCCTCCGAGCTGATCGTTCCGGCTTACCGGAAACTGATCGGGCAGGAGCAGGAGCTTCTGGCGCAGGGGGTGCAGATTACCGATGACGTGATGGTGGTGGAACAGATGTGCGGCCGTTCGGCGGGAATCGTGCAGGGCTCCTATGAGAACATCAAAATCACGACTCCGGAAGACCTGAAAATTGCGGAAATATTCGCAAAAAATGGTTGACAAAAAGGGAACACGCTGGTAAAATCAACTTTGTCGCTTATGGAGAGATATCGAAGTGGTCATAACGAGGCGGTCTTGAAAACCGTTTGTCCGCA
>JAJPZP010000260.1:0-10435 GCA_021204285.1 Lachnospiraceae bacterium
GGTCCGAGGTTGCCAGAATTTTCGCCGCGTGAATAACCGCTTTCGCGCCGCCATTATTTGCCAACGTCTCCACCGGAATACCGGTCGGCATCTGCACGATCGAGTAAAGCTAATCAACGCCGCCAAGGTCAGAAGTCTTCATCGGAACGCCGATCACCGGCATGGGGAAGAGCGCCGCGCACATGCCCGGCAGATGGGCGGCCTTGCCCGCACCTGCGATGATGACTTTAAAGCCCTTCGCCTCCGCACCCTTCGCATACTCAAAAAAGACGTCCGGCTCGCGGTGCGCAGAGATGATCGTCATCTCAAAATCCACGCCCAGCTTTGCCAGCACGTCCGCCGCCTTGCTCATAACGGGCAGATCGGAATCGCTGCCCATGATTATTCCTACTTTCGCCATTGTGTACCTCCTCTGAGAAATTGTATCATCACATTTATTCATTCGCAAGCTTTATTGTTACAGGCTTCGGCATCGTGTCCATGATTCGTCCCGTTCCAGCGCCTCGTTCAGTTCCTCCGTCCCCGGCAGGACGAAGCGTCCGTCCCGGATGATCGGGACGCGACTGCCATCCTCACGCAAAACTGCGATTTCTCCCAGCTCGTCGTAGGGAATCGTGATATCCGTATGACAGTTGAAATATGCCTTCTCCGGATCTTCATGCCGAAGCGCGGAACAGGAGTTCTCCTTCGCTATGATCCGCTTACCGTCCGGATTGAAGGTCGGCGTATCCTCCTCCCAGGAGTAGCAGGTGTCGCCAAGCGCGAAATGCGGTCCGGTCTTCTCGGCAATCAGGATCGGCATCAGCGCCTCGATGTGATAACGGCGCGCGACTACATAGGCCGTCGTGTTCGTGCCAATCGCAAACTCGCCCATCGGGAGCGTGTCATGGTGATACAGAACATTTTCCCGGATATAGCGGCGGTTCTCCTCCCTGTTCCCATAGTTCCTGCAACAATAATCACAGACCATGCCGTCACGAAAATGCAGCTCGAGATCCTGATAAAACAGTCCGTTCAGATAAACGCCGCCCACGTGCAGAACCCCATTTGTTCCTTCCAGCACCGGCGATGTAAACACCTCGCCCACCGGGATATTTACGTCGGCGACACAGTTCTCGAAAATCGTCTCCCTCTCCGGATCCTGAAGCTTTGCCAGCGCAACGGTAAGGTTCGTACGGTTTTCACCGGAACCAAGAATCTGAACTGCACGGCCCGTATCAAGCACATTGATGATCGTCTGCTGAATCCGCTGGTACGTCCGGTAGTCCAGCGTATTGATCCGGACCGTTTCCCGGAAAATCTCCTCAAACTGCGCGCCGATATCCGGCACCGGGAAAGCGATGATCGTAAAGCTGCGCTCCTCGCCCGGAATATACGTATTCGTGATCTGTGCGGCGAGGCTGTTCGCCCGCACCTGATTTTTCTGCTGCTTTTCGTCCAGCTTCAGCGCAGTCTCCTTCGCCTCTGGGATGAAAGGCGTCTCACCGAAGATCTCCATGACCGCGGGTCCCGCATGTCCTCTCGCCAGTTCCCTATACTGCTCGAATGCGGTCTTCAGCGCCCCGATCCGGCGCTCAACAAAAGCGCTGTCCATAAAGAGCGCCGCATCTCCCTTGTGATCGTAATCGTACTGCCGGTTCGGCGAAGTCCCATAGTAGCCGATTTTATTATTTTCACGCATGTTGACACGGCTGACCGCCGCGCGATAAAGGATACTCTGCAGTCCCATCTCCTCAAAATTCTTTACAGCTTCCCGGATAATCCGCTCAAAACCGAGGCAATAGCGGATGTTCACGGTCTTTTTCTTCGAGAGATCCTTACCCGTGACTTCGAAACCGATGCGGTAGCCTTCCGTGAAGACCGATGCGATCCTCTGAATCTCCTCCCCGGGCAAACTGTTTAAGAAGGTGCTCATCCGCAGCTCCGTTTCGCTCACATACTCCCCAAAATAATAAAGATAGCGCGGATCCTTAAGATCTGCCTCCATGATAATATCGCGCGCAAAGGACAGCGAAGGATCCACCTGTTCCCGTACCCGCGCGGTCACGGTCACGTCGCAGTAATCACTGACAAACCAGTACACATCATCCCGAAGCTGTTCCACCGGCGGCAGCTGTCCTTCCTCAAGCTCCGCGTGAAGCTGCAAAAACAACTCCATATGGATCAGAAATTCCTCAAGCCGTCCCTCGAATGCATAGACAATCGCCCCACGCAGCTCCGCGTAAACAAAGGACAAAAGCTGCCCGTAATCCTTTCCCAGGCGCAAGACTGCGTAATCCGGATTGGCGAAGCTGTGCGCGTAGGCCTCCCCCACAATATCCTCGTAGAGTTCCCGGTTCCACTCCGCGAGCTCATCAAGTGAAGCACACGCAAATTCACCGGACTCGATCCTCTCCTGCATTCTGAGCAGCATTTTCAAAAACACGGCCGTCCGCTGAAAATATTCTCCGGGAGCGCCTTCCGCCTCCAGATTCGCGGCGATCTGACGCACACGTTCCGCAGCCAGCGCCCAGCGTTCGGTCTCCTTTATACTATCTTCCATATACTCACTCTCATCCGCCTTTCTTTGAAAGACTCTAAGCGAAACAGAAATTTCATCCCGCGCTCCATCCGCTAAGTCCTCACATCCCAAGCGCATAGACAGCGCCAAAGCCTGCCAGCAGAAGCAGATTCAACACGAATCCCAGACGTGGGAACAACCGCTTTGTCTCCTTCTCGCGAAGCGCGCGGACTCCATAGTAAAGTCCCACCAACGACACCCACATCGCCAGAAATCCTGTCACTCCAACCATTCTTCCTGCCTGCCCGCTCTGCATAAAAGCTATCACCAGAACGATCACATCCGCCAGCAGGGCAATGGCTCCAAGCACGCTGGAGATGATTCCCGGATGAGAGTGCTTTTTACCGTCAAACTCAAGATCCTGTTTTCTGCGCACTGTGCTCCCCCTCTCCCTGTGAATTCTGACTCCGCAGACACCGGATCACCAGCCGGTACAGACAATAGCCGATGCAACTTCCAAATATATTGAGCAGGATATCATCCACATCACAGCTTCCCACCTGTAGCACCAGCTGCGCGATCTCCACAAACAGACTCAGTTCAAGGCTGAACAGAAGTACACGGAAAAAACTCATTCTCCTGTTGCTGAAAGCCGGAGCAAGTCCGCCAAATGGAATGAATCCAATCACATTACCGGCCAGATTCAGGAGCACAAGCCCTGTCCCGATCTGTTCATGATATTTCAGATACCGCCCGATCTCCCGGAACGGGACAAAATTATAACGGTACGTTCCCGTGAGAACGGAGCGCCCCCATTCCTCCGAGAAAAGCAGGAAATAAACCAGCGCAATCAGATAGATGCCGAAGAAAAAACGGCACCAGCGCCGGGCAGTCCCTCTCGCTTTTTCTGTCACAAGCGCTTCCTCCCGTCAAAACAACAGCTCGTTTCTGCCTCTTAAGGTACGCGCCGCGTTCACGATGAGCAGCACACCCATCACAATTCCGGTCACAAGGACGATGATGCCGAGCGCCAGCGTTCCTCCGCCCACCTGTCCCATCATTTTATATGTTTTCTCATGGCTCATAGTTCTCTCCATTCTGCCGCCGTTCCGCTGACGGCACCGATTTGTGATAAGAAAATCACCTTTTGTCACAACGCCTTCTCAGGCCGGGCTCGCGGCGCCGTACTGTGCATAGTATGCGTCAATCGCCGCCTTTAATGCGTCGTCAATGACAATTCTGCCCTTATATGGCCGGTTATACAGATGCTCCACAACCTCTGCCATCGTCACGATCGCGGTCGTCTCCAGTCCATAAGTATCGTGGATTTCCTGCAGCGCGCTCTTCGTTCCCTGGCCGCGCTCCATGCGGTCAACCGACACGACGAGTCCGATCGGCTTCACATCACCCTGTGCCCGGATGATCGGCAGGGTCTCCTGAATCGACGTTCCCGCGGTCGTCACATCCTCAATGATCACAATCCGGTCGCCGTCCTGCATGGGACTGCCGAGCAGGATACCCTTGTCGCCGTGGTCCTTGATTTCCTTTCGGTTAGAACTGTAGCGGATGTCCTTTCCATAATGCTCGCTGATCGCAATCGAAGCCGCGACGGAGAGCGGAATGCCCTTGTAGGCCGGACCGAACAGCACGTCAAAATCCAGGCCAAACTTCTCCTCGATCGCCCGTGCATAATACTCGCCGAGCTTCCGAAGCTGCGCGCCCGTGCGGTAAAATCCCGTGTTCACGAAGAAAGGGGTCTTCCGTCCGCTCTTCGTCACGAAGTCACCAAACCTCAGCACCTCGCAGTCAATCATAAACTCGATAAATTCCTGTTTGTATTTTTCCATCTTCTATTTTCCTTTCTAATCCTGGTTGACGGCCCCGATCAGTTCCCGCACGTCCCCGACCTGATATTTCCTCATATATTCCTCGATGCCCGCCGCAACGTCCCGCGCCGCGTAAGGGTTCGCAAAATTTGCCGTGCCGACCGACACCGCAGTCGCGCCCGCGAGAAGAAACTCGATCGCATCGTCGCCGCAGGTGATACCACCCATTCCGATAACCGGAATCTGCACTGCCTGCGCCGCCTGCCAGACCATGCGCACCGCCACCGGCCGGATCGCCGGTCCCGAGAGACCGCCTGTCCGGTTCGCGAGCGCGAAGGTACGGCGTTGAATATCAATCTTCATTCCCGTCAGCGTATTGATGAGGGAAATCGCGTCCGCGCCGCCGTCCTCGGCTGCCCGCGCCATCTGCGCAATATCCGTCACATTCGGGCTGAGTTTCATGATAACCGGCTGCTTTGCATGGCATTTCACCTCCTGCGTGATATGCCGGAGTGCTTCCGGATTCTGCCCGAAGGCGATACCGCCCTCCTTCACATTGGGACAGGACACATTGATCTCCAGAAGATCAACCGGCGCATCCGCAAGACGCTCCACGACCTCACAGTAATCCGCCTCCGACCTGCCGCAGACATTGACGATAATCTTCGTGTCATACTGCCGCAGAAACGGGATATCCCGCTCCAGAAAAACGTCAATACCCGGATTCTGCAGGCCGATCGCGTTCAGCATGCCGCTCGCAGTCTCCATCACGCGCGGCATGGCATTGCCCGGCCAGGGTACATTCGCGACGCCCTTCGTCACGACCGCGCCCAGCGCGCCAAGATCATAGAATTCACTGTATTCCGCACCGGATCCGAAAGTCCCGGACGCGGTCATCACCGGATTTTTCAGTTCCACACCGGCGAGCGTTACCTTTGTATTCATCACAGCTCCACCTCCGTGCTCCGAAATACCGGTCCATCCTTGCAGACTCTCTTATTATGCACATGGGAATGACCGTCGACCTCCGTCGACTGACAGACACAGGCCAGACAGGCCCCGACGCCACAGGCCATGCGCTCCTCGAGGGAGAGCCAGCAGGGGATGTCCTTTTCCTCCGCGTAAGCCTTCACTGCACGCAGCATCGGTTTCGGTCCGCAGGCACAGATTCCATCCGCTATAATTCCCTGCTCCCGCACCGCGTCGAGTACATTGCCAGCTGTGCCGGCGCTGCCGTCCTCCGTCGCGATATAGAGCTTTCCGGACGCTGCCAGCTCCTCTGTCAGGAACAGTTCGTCCCGGTATCCGGCGACAATCTGCACCTCCGTGCCGCCTCCCGCCTGCAGCGCACGCGCAAGCTGCAGCATCGGGGGAATGCCGATACCGCCGCCCAGAAGAAGGACACGTCCCTGCTTCTCCAGAATCGCATCCAGCGGATATCCATTTCCAAGCGGTCCCAAGATCTCCAGCTTATCGCCCGTCCGCAGCCGGGAAAACTCTTCCGTCCCCTGCCCTGCGATGCGGTAGACCAGGCGCAACCATCCTTCCTGCTCCGCCTCGCAGATGCTGATCGGCCTCGGCAGTATCCGGCTCGCGTCTCCACTGTAAACCGACACAAACTGCCCCGGCTTCGCCCTCCCGGCAATCTGCTCTGTCAGAAGCCACAGGCTGAAAATACCCGCGGCGATCTCCTTCTGTTCAATCACAGAATCGTACTCTCTTACTTTCACAGCTCTCCCTCCAGCGCGCTGCGGATATCTGCGATCATCGCTTCCACCGCCGCGCGGGAAGCCTCGCCGAAGTGCTCCGCTCCGTATTTCGCGTAGGCCTCCTGCTTCCAGGCCGCAATAATACCGCGGGAGGAATTGACAATTGCTCCAAGGCCGTCCTCATTGAAAAAATGCACGAGATCCTTGCCCTTACCGCCCTGCGCGCCGTAACCCGGCACAAGGATAAATGCCTTCGGCATGACTTTCCGCAGCGTCTTTCCCTGCTCCGGATAAGTCGCGCCGACGACCGCGCCGACATAGCTGTAGGAAGCGCCCATATGCTCCGCTCCCCACTGCGCGACCTTCTCACCGACCAGCTCATAGAGCGGTTTCCCGTCAATCAGACGATCCTGAAATTCGCCGCTCGACGGATTTGATGTCTTCACCAGCACGAAGATACCCTTCTTCTCCTGCTTACACACCTCGATGAAGGGCTTCACGCCGTCGGAGCCCAGATAGGGATTCACCGTCGCGAAATCCTCGTCAAAGCCCGCGTAAGTCCGGCTGCCGACCTGCACCTTCCCCAGATGCCCGACCGCATAAGCCGCGGAGGTCGAACCAATATCACCGCGCTTTACATCGCCGATCACGACAAGCCCCTTTGACTTACAGTAATCCACCGTTTTCTTATACGCCTTCAGCCCCTCGATTCCGAACTGCTCATACATCGCGATCTGCGGCTTCACCGCCGGGATGAGATCATAAGTTTTATCCACAATCTCCTTATTAAACTGCCAGATGGCCTCCGCCGCCCCCGCGAGCGTCTCCCCATACTCCGCAAAGGCCTTCTTCTGTACCTGCTCCGGTACATAGGAAAGCATTGGGTCAAGTCCTACAACGATCGGAGCTTTCGTCTCCTGAATTTTACTGATAAGTCTGTCTATCATCGCCCGTCTCCTCTTCCAGAAATAGTCTGAATCCAGTGTAACATAGCTGTTTTCGCTGTTCAATCACTAAACTTTTTAACCTGAATCAAATCAACGATACGTCTTTCCAAACAGCAGCAGCCTGACCACCGGAATTTTCCGGATCATCCCAATCAGCGCCGCCGTGATCACGCTCATCACAACGAAAGCTGCCAGACTATAGAGCAGACCGCTGAAGGTCCAGAAACTGTATACAATGCCGGAGCGGTTCAGGATCGCAGCGAAATGGTAATGAATTACATAGATCTCAAGTGTATACTGTCCAAGCCACGCGAGCCTGCTTTTCAGGGGGTTCGGCTTCCAGTCGACCACGATCTGGAGAAGCCAGAAACAGCCAAGGAATGAGGCAAACGTCTGCAACACCAGCATACTGGCACTGCTCACGGTCACAAGATCGAAGGATGCCGCCATCATGATGAAAATTCCGCCGCCGATCCAGGCCAGCGTATCACGCCTCCACTTCGGGATCGCGCGCCGCGTGATTTCCGGATGTCCTCCGACAAAATACGCCACCGTATAATAGGGAAGATAGGTGATCTGAAGCGCCGGACTTAAGAAGGTCACGCCCTTCAGATATGCGAACAACACAGCCACACAACCGAGCAGCCATACGAGCCAGAAAGCCCACTCACCGCCTGCCCTCGCCTGCACCCACATGGCAATATACGCCAGCACGGTAAAGAGAAACAATACCATCAGGAACCAGAGACCATAGTCGAGCTGAAACAAGACCGTCTTCAGCGCTTCTGGCACGTCCGCAATATGCTGCAGCACCAGCCAGGAAAAGAATGGCAGAAGGTAGGCGACCGCCCTTTTCCCGATGCGTCTCCCCAGTTCGGGGAGTGTCTCCACCTTTCTTCCCATACCACAGAGATAGCCGCTGATCAGGAAAAACAATGGCATCTGCAGCGATTTGATCATATCATACAGGAAAGGATCCGTCATCTGGTTGTGCACCTGCACATGACCAAACATCACGAGCAGGATCGCAATCCCTTTTAAACTGTCAAGCGATTCATTTCTCTTACTCATAACTTTACCACCACAGAAGATAAACCAGCGTCAGGCCCAGGCCGATGATCGCCAGCATCAGGCCGAAGGAGAGGCTTACGCTGATCATGCGGTTCGTCTTGTGCATGACTTCCTCCCACTCCGCAAAGCGCACGACGAAGGAGCTTTTGATCGGTCTGCGCCGCAATATCGTGCGGTTCAGCACCGCGGCGACGCGATCAAGCAGCGTACCCGCCACGCGCGAGAAACGGGAACCGATCAGATAGACATGCCGTTCCGTCGTACTCCGGTGCGTCGTATTTCGGAAAAAGATGAGCACATAATCCACCAGATAGTCGCAGGCGCGGCTGAGCAGCGCCGTAAAACCCGTCAGACCCTTCAGGAACGCTTTGACCAGGTACAACCGGTCCAGAATCCCGCAGGCAATACCGCCAAGATTCACTGCACCGCGCAGCAGTGTCTTCGTGAATGTCAGCCGATCCACGAGTCCGCAGACAAAGCCGCAGATTGCCACCGCCCCCTTCTGGAACAGTGGCCGGTATACGCGATCTTCAAGATCGAGCCATGCGGGCCAGAGATCCTTATAATATGTCCGTCCCGACTCATCCCTGCCCATCAGAAACTTCCGGATTATCCCAAAATAAGCGATGACACCGATCGTCAGGGAAATGAGCGCCCCCTGCAGGTTTGTCCAGGAGAAATAGTGCACCGCATGCTCCGGCGAAGTTCCGTGCAGAAAGCCCTGCGCCAGATCCGCGACCCGGTTCATCGTAAGATACGGGAAAAATCCCAGGATCAGTAGCAGCATCGCCGGAACAAGCAGCGCGAGCGTGCTTTCCCGGTTCATATAATGCTTCTTCTCATCATATTCCGCCTGCCTTTCCGGATTCTTCTCGAGGAAGACCGCCACAAAAAGCTTCGTCATATAAGCGACGGTCATACCACCCGTGAGCAGGAATATCCATTCGACGCCGCGCACCCAGAGGGCGGAGCACCCGAGTTCCGCCAGCTCCTCCGCATATTCGACAATACTCTCGTGCAGCAGCGTCTTACTGACATAACCGCTGAAGCCCGGCACACCGCCGATACTCAGCGCTCCCGTCAGAAAGATACCGGCGAGCAGCGGCTTCTTCCGGCCAAAACCACGGATCTCATTGAGATTCAGCCTGTGCAGGTTCATGTAGACGACGCCAGCCGCCATAAAAAGAATCAGCTTAATCGTCGAATGATTGACCATATGAAGAATCGTCCCGCGCACCGCGAGTGCGTTTGCCTCACCAAGCAGCTCCATCATTCCCGCACCGACCAGAATAAAACCGATCTGTGACATGGACGAACAGGCCAGCGTCCGCTTCAGGTCAACCGAGAATACTGCGAGCAGCGCACCGCCAAACATGGTGACGACGCCAAAGCCGAGGATCAAAAGGCCCCAGGCCTCATCATAGCGGAATACCTCCGCGCAGACAATCAGAATACCAAAGACACCGGTCTTTGTCAAAATTCCGGAGAGCAGCGCGCTGGCCGGCGCCGGAGCGACCGGATGAGCCTTCGGCAGCCAGACATGCAGCGGAAACATACCTGCCTTCGCACCGAAACCGAACAACAGGCAGCCGCCCGCCGCATAAATCTGCATCCGCTTCTCCTGCCAGACCGCCGCCACCGCGTCATGCAGCTCCGACATCCTGAGCGTCCCCGCCGCGTCATAAAGGAGGAGCAGCCCCATCAACATAACGAGACCACCGATGACCGCGATCGCGAGATAGATCTCGCCCGCTTTCATCGCCTTTTCCGTCTCATCGTGAACGACCCACACATAGGAAGCCAGGGACATCACCTCAAAAAACACAAAAGTCGTGTACAGATCGCCCGACAGGAACACGCCCATGGTCGCGCCGAGCGTCAGCAAATAGAAGAAATAATAGCGATTCCGGTTCCGGTAATGCCCGAAGTACTCCCTCGAAAACACGCCCGTCCCCAGCCACATAAAGGCTGCGATCGCGCCATAGAGCACCCGGAACCCATCCAGTTTCAGATAAATGCCCTGCCCACAGAAGCCCGCGAGCAGAAACTCCTGCTCCCCGCCCCGGAAGTATGTGGCCGCAGCCGCCAGCATCAATCCAAACTCCACCGCCACCGCAAGCTGGACGACACGGTCGCGCGCAGCCTTGCTGCGCCGGCCCGTCAAATAGCTGACGAAGGCCGCCGCGAAGGGGAACCACACCGTATGAAATAATATCACGTTTCCTGACATTGGCTTCTCCTTGTTCTGTGACAAATTCCCGCCCGGTGCGGGCTACACTTCTGCAAAGGGGTAGTGCCTCCCCTTTCCCCACTACAACCTGTCCCCGCCCTGGCGGTATCGGTATCTGATGCGGACTCGCTTCCGCTCAGTGTGCGGACGTA
>JAJPZP010000260.1:10445-16576 GCA_021204285.1 Lachnospiraceae bacterium
CCGCACAATGGTCCTTATCAGATACCGATACTGCCAGGGCTGCTTTCCCGGCTATAACGGAACTTCCGCACCATAACTCAATTTACAAGTGCTATGCCTTCCGACTGTACTTCTGCAAAAGGACATAACCTGCCTTTTCAACGATGCGAGCACCCTCACACTTGCGCTGTATCTGTATATGCTTCATATGCAGATGTGCAACTTCTCCCGACCATACTTTGCAAAGTGTACGAAATACCTCTTCGCAGACGCATGTAAACATCGTGTCCTGACACGTCCCAAAGTCCAGGCTCGGGCCAGGGATGTATCTGACCGGACCATTGTGCGGCGTCGGCACTTAGCGAAGTCAAGCCGCCAGGCGCCGACTGAGCTTAGTACCGCTACGTCCGCACACTGAGCGGGAGCGAGTCCGGACAGATACATCCCTGGTCCGGACCGTCCCTTCGCCACGTATCTGACCCCTTGTCGAAACCTGTCCCTTCGCCGCGCGGGTCAGAACCCCCCGTTTGCGATGCTCTGCAGGATCTCCAGCAGCGGCTCGGAGTGCAGCCCGAGCACCAGAGTCGCGATGGCAAAGAGCGCGAGCGGCAGGCACATCTCCCAGTTCGGATCTGTGACCTCCGGATGCGGAGTGACACTGCCCCGGTCCGGGAAGAAGGCGCGGACGACCACCGTGAAGACGTAGATCGCGGTCATCAGCGCGGCGTAGAGCAGGACGCCGACCACGGCGTAGGCGTAGGGAATCTCCCGCGCGGTCTCGACCGCCGCCATCGCGATACACCACTTACTGATGAAGCCCCCGAAGAGAGGGATGCCCGCGAGGGAGCAGCCAAAAATGGCGAAGGTGCCGAAGGTAAAGGGCATCCGCCGCCCGAGACCATTCAGCTCATCGATGTACTCAACGCCGCTCTGGTGCAGGACCGCGCCCGAGCAGAAAAAGGCTCCGATCTTCATAACCGCATGGACAACCATATGACACATGGCAGCCAGCAGCCCGGCCGGGCTCATCATCGTCACAGCCATGGTGACATAGGACAGATTGCTGACCGTCGAATAGGCGAGGCGCCTCTTAAAATGCGTCTCCTTAACCGCCATCGTCGAGCCGTAAATGACACTGATCATCGCGATACTCATGACCGCGAAGTGCGCCCAGGTCCCGCGCAGGAAATCTGTTCCGAAGCTATAGTAGGTCAGCCGCATCAGCGCGAAGGCGCCCGATTTGACGACCGCGACGGCATGGAGCAGCGCGGTCACCGGCGTCGGCGCCACGGAGGCTTTCGGCAGCCAGCCCTGGAACGGGAAAATTGCAGCCTTGACGCCAAAACCGAGGAAGGCCAGCACATATACAAGCAGAATCAGCTGGACATTACCACCGACCTTTTCCATGTCGAGCACGCCGCCCAGGACAAAATTTGTCGTCGTCCCGTACAGGATGAGAAACACAAGCCCAATGAACGCGAAGGCCGCGCCGCCGATCGAATAGTAGAGATAGGTCCGGCTCGCGCGCAGCGCCTTCCTGGTCATCGGGTGCATCACGAGGTAAACGCTCACCAGCGTCAGCAGCTCATAAAACAGATACATGGTCACGAGATCCTCCGACATCGCAATGCCGAGCGTCACCCCGTAAGTCATCGTATAGCAGGCGAAAAAGCTGGTCGTGCGCTCCTCGTGGCGCATATACTCGAAAGCATAGAGCGTCGCGAGCGGCCACAGCGCCGCGATCAGGCAGCTAAAGACGCAACCGAGGCCGTCCAGCCGGAGAGAAAAAGTCATATTTCCGGTCAGGTGGAACAGCACGAAGTTCGTCTCCGGACGCCGCAGGACGCAGGCGAAGGCAAGCGCCGAGGTGGAGAGCACCAGGATCTCGATCAGCAGATTTCTTTTTTTATCAGGCAGCCGCAGCAGCGGCATCAGTGTGCCACCCGCGATCGGAAGCGCGATCGCAAGCGCAAGACATGCACTGTTCATCATCGCACCTCCTTACAGGACCGCGGAAGCAATATTCTGGATAAATCCGATCAGCGCGCCCGGGAACATGCCGAGCAGCAGCGTCGCCGCCGCATAGAGAATCATCGGAACCGTCATCAGCGCGTTTACCTCATGCTTCTTTACGCCCGCATAGTCGAAGTCCGACCCCGGGAAGAAGGCCTGGATCGACAAAGTCAGAAGATACCCCGCCGTCAAAAGAGCACTCAGAAGCAGCACGACCGGCCCGAGCCAGGTGAAGACACCGGTTCCGGAGCCAAGCGCTCCCACCGCCAGGTACCATTTGCTGACAAAACCGGAGAGTGGCGGGATACCGACGAGGCCGAGCAAGACGATCGTGAAACACCACATCGTCACCGGCATTTCCTTGCCGATACCGCGCAGCTCATCGACGTGCGTCCGGTGCGTATTGTAAATAACCGCGCCCGCGCAGAGGAACAGACAGTCCTTGATGATACTGTGGAAGATAAAGTGCGCAAGTCCCCCGGTGAAGCCGTCCGCCGTCAGCGTCGCCAGGCCAAACATGATGTAGGAAACCTGGCTCACCGATGAGTAAGCCAGACGCTTTTTCAGGAGCTGCTCCTTGTAAGCCATCATGGAGCCCATGAAAACCGTTATCAGCGCCAGCGCCAGCCAAGTATACTGCACCCAGGTACCGCGCAGGAAATCCGCGCCAACCATATAAAAGACCACGCGCACAACCGCCAGCACGCCGGCCTTCGTGATCACGCCGGAGAGCACCGCGCTCGCCGGAGCCGGGGCAACCGGATGGGCCGTCGGCAGCCAGCCGTGCATAGGAAACATACCGGCCTTCGTGCCGAAGCCGACGATGATCAGCAGCAGCACAAAGAGCGTCATTCCCGTCGTTCCTGTGTAAGAGACTGTCCCCGCGCTCAGATAACCGCCCGGCGTAAAGCTGCCGGTGAGCCCGTTCGCGAAGAGATAAAAAATGCCGAAGAGGGCGGTGAAAGCGCCGCCGATCGAGTAAAACAGGTATTTCAGGCCCGCCATGACCGCCTCGTGCGACATATTGTGCAACACAAGCGGCAGCGAGGTCAGCGTCATCATCTCAAAGCAGAGATACAGCGTCACCAGATTGCCCGCCTGGTCGAGCGCGAGCAGCACGCCCAGTACGATCAGGTAAAAACCAAAATAACGGTCTTCATTCTCCTCATGCTTCATGTACTCGAATGCAAAAACGCCGCCCAGCGTCCAGGCCGCCACGGTCATTCCCATAAAAAGCCGTGCGAGACCGTCGAGACGGAAGGTCAGCGAAATCGTATCCGTCAGCTGCCAGACCGTAAGTTCATAATCCGGCGAGAACATGAGACCAATTGCCAGCAGTGCGGTCAGCACCATCACCAGAAAAATCCCGACACACTTGAGCCTGCGATTCTGTATTTTTCCCCGTCGCAGCAGGAGAAACAGGCCCGACAGCACCGGCAGCAGGATCGCCGCCCCGAACATCCATGTAATCGTCATTTCTTCCGTTCCTCCTTATGCAAACATCTCTATCCCGGCCCGTATCAGGTCGGTAACCGGCTGGGAGAAAAGACCCAGGCCAAAGTTCATCAGAATCAATGATACCAGCGCGCCGATTCTCCCGGGCGTCGGGTGAATGCGCACATCCTTATATTCCTCCGGCGCGCCGACCGGCGTATAGATCCGCACGACCGTGTGCAGGAAATAGATCGTGTTCAGGATCGTGCTGACCGCCAGCACGATCAGCGTCGGCAGCAGTTTTCTCTGGGAACCGTCAATCGCCGCCGTCGCGAAGAGCAGCTTCGAGATAAAACCGGCCAGCGTCGGGATACCGATCATCGAGAGACTGCCGATCAGGAAGGCTGCACCGGCGAGCGGATTGCGGAAGGCAGCGCCCTGCAGCGCAGGGTAGACGCGTTTCCTTCCTGAAGCCTCATTGAGCCCCTTCGCCGAAAGGAAAAGCAGCGACTTCGTGACCGCATGCGTCAGAATATGGAACACCGCCGCGACCATCCCTGCCTCCGTCGCGAGACCGATTCCCATATAGATATAGCCGATCTGGGCGACCGAGGAATAGGCGATCATGTGGTAAATCTCCTTCGCCATGATCGCGGACACTGATCCCATGATCATGCCGACCAGGCCGAAGACAAACAGTACGTTCACAATCCTGCTCTGCACAATGAGGTCGAATCCGATCACGCGGTAAAAAATCTTGATCAGCAGGAAAATGTAGCTCTTCGACACGAGCGACGACAGGATCGCGCTGCTCGAGATCGTGGCATAGCCATAAGCGTCCGGCATCCAGGAGTGGAAGGGGTAGAGCCCGCTCTTGATCGCAAGGCCGACCGTGCAGAAGCTGATGATCACGAGCAGCGGAACCTGGTACTGCCCGCTCGCCGCAAGCTCCAGGATCTCCACATGAATATATTCCATCAGCAGGTTTCCGGTGACGCCATAGAGCATCGCAATGCTGATCAGAAAGAGGCCGGAACCGATCAGGCTCATGACCATGTAACGCGTCGCTGCGATCAGCGAGCGCCCGCTCTCCCGGATCATGATCAGGCCACAGGTCGAGATCGTGTTGATCTCCACAAACACATAAGCCGTGAAGAGGTCGTTCGTGTAGAGAATCGCGAGCAGTGAGCTCAGCAGCAGATCAACCAGGATAAAGTAAAGATTGACCTTGTCCTCCGCGACATCCGTGAAGATCAGATCCATCCCACCGAGCAGGGAGCAGAGCACGACCAGCGAAAAGACCATCGCGAGCAGCGATTCCAGAAGCCCCACCCGCAGCTCATTGCCCCATGGGGCCGGAAAGCGTCCCATCGTGTAGGTAAAGCCCGTGCCCGTGAAGACGATATAGAGCAGCGTCGCAAAGGACAACAGCGCCACGAGCGACACGACAAACAGCGTCACACGCTTCGCTCCTTTTCCCTTCAGCGGCGTCGAGATGATCCCGGAGGCCATGCACAGGACGATCGAAAAACAGGGGAAATTCTGAACAAAGCTCATTTCAGCTCCTCCCTCTGCATCCGGATCAGGATCTCATCCAGATCCAGCGAGTGATAACGCCGGTACATGCGCACCGTCAGCGCCAGCATCAGCGCCGTCACGCTGACAGACACCACGATGCCGGTCAACACCAGGCCGCTCGGAATCGGATTAATGTAATATTCCGCATCGGTCACGCCGTTCTCCACGATCGGCGCCGCGCGTCCCTCAATATAGCCCATCGCCGCCAGGAAAAGGTACACCGAAGTGTCCATGATATTGAGGCCGATGATCTTCTTGATCATGTTCCGGTGAAGCAGCAGTGTCGTGAAGCCGATGCCAAAGAGAATCACCGCCGCGACTTCCTCTACATTCAGCGCCAGGTTCGGTCCCATCTCACATTCCCCCTCTCCGGAACAAAGCGAAGAAGCAGTACATCGTACAGGCCACCTCGAGTCCGACAAAAATATTAATCGGCAACAGCAGACCCGCGCTCAGGATATTTCCCGCCGTGCCGGTTCCAAAGAAACTCGCAATCCCGTTCGCCCCCGTATAGAAATAGTAAATCATCGTGATGCTGTACAGCGTCAGCGCGCCAACCTTCACACAGTCGTAGGTCTTTTCATTGAAGAAGCGCTGTGTCCGGTGGAAACCGAAGGTCGTCACATAGAGGATCAGCCCCGCGCCGATCACCGCGCCGCCGGAAAAACCGCCGCCCGGCGAGAGATTTCCATTTAAAATAATGTAGACGCCAAAGAGGAAGATGACCGGCGTCAGAACCTTCGTGACCTGCTGCAGGATCGCGTCGGGCTTCGGCTCGTATTTCCAGTCCGTCTCCTTCGCCTTCTCGATATCGTCGCGCCGTCTGCGCAGCAGCACGATCACACAGGTCGCCGCGATGAACAGCACACAGGTCTCCCCGAAGGTGTCAAAGCCGCGGTAGCTCAGGATCATATTCGTAACCATATTGACTGCGCCGACCTCCTCCAGGCCCTGTTCGACGTAGCGCTGTGAAACTTCATTGTTCGCAGGGGCGTTCGCGTCGCCGACAGCCGGCATCCACGACACCGCATACAGCAGTGCCGCGATCAGCAAAAGACAGAGCGCCACCGAGCCGAGCCGGTAGACCACCCGGAAAGCTCTCACCTCCGTATTTCGCTCCACATCAT
>JAJPZP010000232.1 GCA_021204285.1 Lachnospiraceae bacterium
CTGATATCCAGGCGCAGAAAAAGCACCGCGTTTAAAAATACCGCGATGCCCTGAGCCTGCTTTCTTTGTTTTGTTTATCGATTTATTTAATCCATCGATCCGATCTTATTTCCGTTCTCATACATGTCATCTGCTACGGTTCCGCTGCTTCCACCGCCCTCATTCTCTACCCAGCCAAAGCCTGGGATATAGATCTGGCCGTTCTTAGTGGCTCCTGCCTGCGGCTCATCCTCAGAGCTCCTTGTTTCTGCGGTGACCACCACATCGTCATGATCTACCGCTGTCGGTTCCCCCTCCACTTCTGTCCCATCCGGCATGACAGACGGGTCCGTTAACGCTTCCTCACTGGGTTCCTCCGGTTTGGTGACATCCTCCTGGATACTCTGTTCACTTAAATCCGTCTGTGCAGGACGGCTGTCTACCGCGACTTCGGCTTCCTCCGCGCTGGTACCGGACTCTGCATCGATGGACATTTCCCCGTCTTCTTCCACATCGGTATCATAATCGCCGGGATCGACGATGATCTCCGTCACCATCGCTTCTTCCTCCAGGACATCTTCCACAGCAGCATCCTTCCCAAACTGCATGCTGATGGCTGCGATCAGCCCCACACAGACCAGAACGCCGCCCCCGACCGCCAGATACCGTTTCGCCTTTTCTGTCAGCTTCATACTGCTTTTCCTCCTCGTCTTTTGTTATGACACAACATACCCTGACACCCGGCAGAAGTCCAGGGAATTTTTGGTTCAAGTGCCAAAAGTCTGACTCCACGACATGCTTGCATGTCAGTGGAGAGAAGACTTTATGGCACGCCAGGAAATGAGGAAGTAGCGGGGCAGGAGCCCCGTGAATTCCGAATTTCCTGTAGGATTGTGAGAGCGCAAAGCGCGGAACAATCCGTGAACCAATGATCTTCCCCAAACTTCAGTCTAAAATACTTCCGTATACCCCGCCTGAACCTTCAAGGTGATTGTCATATCTGTCAGCACCCTGCCACCAAAGCGCACCGGGACCACCAGCCGCACCACCGCATCTGCCTCGAATTTCTGGCTGCCGGACGGATCACTCGGCGCAAGCGGCGCGTTACGTATGGTAACGGACAGACTGTCAATGGCATACTCCAGCTCCGTTTTGCTGTCATCGGCATATTTTACATGCCTACCACTGTCGGGTACCGTTCCCAGCGTTTCATCCAGATATGCATAGATATCCCCGGTGTCCAGCGCTTCCTCCCATCCCTCTGTCCCATAAGGGATATAGTTTCCGGAATAGCCCTCCCGCGCGCCGTGATAGACGCCTGCATAATTATCATTGACTGTAGAAATAATCGCATCTTCCACCGCATTGCGGACGCCGGATGCAATGATCTGCAGGCGGAAATACTCGCTGACCCCGCACAGCAGGATCAGGAGTGCCAGCGCAATCCCGACTGCCAGCGGGAAGGAGGCGGCCCGCTGCTCCCCCAGGATTTCTTTTATCCGCTTTGTAAACCCCTGCCGCCTCATTTCCAGTATACCTCCGACTTCCCGGTTGCCTGCGCCCTGAGGGTAATCGGAAAGGAACCAAAGTCTCCAAATAAACCGATGTTGGTATCCAGCGTCAGAACAACCGTTACCTCATGGTTCAGCTGAATCTTCCCGGTATCCGACCAGCTGATCTGCGGGTCCAGCCCCGTCTGCTCCTTTAAGACCGCCGCACGGCGGCTTGTTTCCGTCCCCACGCGCCCGCTCATCTCTTCTTCGCGTACCTGCTCCGTGGCAAAGGTGTCAAGCTGCTGCTTTGCAATGAACACCGGAAGCACCCGCATGGTAAGCCCTAACACCAGCATGGCGCAGAGGACGAGAACCACTACATCCACATAACCCTCGGCGCGCGTTTCTTTCCATAGATTCCTTACATTTCTCAAGCTCTTTCCCATGACCGCCTCCCCCTAAAACATCCCGCCAAGGCTCGTGAGCGCCACATAACAGATGACTACAAGATAGGTGATCAGGAAACACATCAGCATGGCAAAAGAAAAGACCCTGATCTTCGGCGGGATCTTCTGCGCCTCCGCTTTCAGGCGCTGCAGCTCAATCTGCTTGAAATCATGGGACAGCATCTGGAAATAAACCGCGCTGTCATCGCCTCTAAGGACACCGATCAGCCCCCGCACCACATCCGAGAGCATCGGCGAATTCAGCCTCGCCTCAAACCGGGTGAGCGCTGCCTCATAGTTGGAGGAACGCATATCTGCCAGCAGGACATTCAGCTCCCCTGCCAGCGCCGGCCCTGCGTTTCCCTTAAAGCGCTCCAGCATCCCGATCACATTCCGGCTGGCTTTCAGCTCCTGCTCGATGGTCGCCACCATGCGGGGCAGCTCTCCCTCAATCTCCTCCCGCTTTGCTTTGAGCATTTCATCCGCTTTCTGGATCTCCTTAAAGTAAATCATCAGCGCAAGAATGACACTGATCGTAGACAAAAGCGGCATCAGAAACACACAGGGGATAATGGTTAAGAGGACCGCCCCTGCTTTCACCAGGGCATACGCCTGGTAAACCTCCGGCGTCAGGTTCATGCCGCTGGCTTTTAAGACCCCGTCAAGGCGTCCCCGCTTATACTCATCCATCCGGATATACTTTGAAAGGCGTACCGAAATGGCCATCAGATAAGTTTCCACTGTTTTCGCCGCTTTCTTTTCCCGCCTCGTCGTCCCCAGCATGGCTTTTGCAGCATTTAACGTGGGCAGGTGAAAAATCGACAATGCGAGGAAAA
>JAJPZP010000002.1 GCA_021204285.1 Lachnospiraceae bacterium
CAAGGCGATCATGGTGCTCGACCACGGGCGCATCATCGAGCGCGGCGACCACGACGATCTGATCGCGCAGCGGGGTACCTATTATCAGCTGTACACCGGCGCGTTTGAACTGGAATAAAGAAAGAGGACCCGCACCGAAGCTTTCAGCTCCGGTGCGGGTCCTCCGACTGTCTGCCTCACGGCCACAGAACCGCATCAATCTCCGGCCGCTATCCATCCGGCGATGTCGTTATATTCAAATTCATAGCTGAGCTTCTTTCCATACGCTCTTTCATAAGCCTTCACCTTCTGTTCATAGTCCTGTTTCATCATCTGCATACTGTTTTCCCGGACACTTTTGTCCGGATCCGGGTAAA
Source organism: Lachnospiraceae bacterium (assembly GCA_021204285.1). Lineage (GTDB taxonomy): Bacteria > Bacillota > Clostridia > Lachnospirales > Lachnospiraceae > Hominiventricola. The sequence continues at coordinate 357 of JAJPZP010000002.1, forward strand.
TGGTATCCAGGACATGCATGATATAGCGTACCTTCCTGAATTCATCATTATCTTTCTTCCGGAGATCCCGCACCTCCACAAAACAGGAGACAATGGGAACCTGATTTTTCGCGGCATAGTAGTAGGCCCCGCGTTTCGGTGGACGCGGTTTTCGATAATTGAACCACATCTCCTGCTCCGGATAGATCAGGATGGCATGTCCTTTCCGCAAAGCATCCGCGATCTGAGCCTCGAAACTGCCGCTCAGGTACTGACGGCTCTTCATCATCGGAATAATGTCCTCATGATTCATGATGAAACCGATCCAGCCCTTCATCGCAAGGTTCGTATCCTGGCTCACGAGAAAGAGACGCCGGTATCCGGCCCGGTTCATCGTAATGCGGACTGCCGTGTTGTCAAGCGGATTGAAATGATTGCTGGTAACAATCACGCCGCCCTCCAGATCGCGCAGATTCTCAAGTCCCTCAATCCCGGTGTGCCAGTTCAGTACCTTGCTCCCGGTATCGACAAGCGCCCGCGCGCAGACATTCAGGAAACGGTAAATCAGGGAATTCTGATTTTTCAGGTAACGTGAGACCTGTCCGGTCCTTTCTCTGGCAGAGAGAGACGGATCCTCCGTCTCCACCTTATCGTTGAAACGGTTTTCCGCAGCCGCCCGCCTGATATTTTCTATAACCTGGGTCTTGCTTCCTCCAATAATCATTTCAGTACTGTCTCCTGTTTCTGGTTTTATTCATGCCCTTTTTCTCTCATTTCCGCCATAAGAACCTGATACTCCTCAAGGAGATCATCGTATTCCGTCAGTCTCAGTTCGTCATGCATCCGGTCGATCTGCCAGGGTTTTACCGTCACCATGTGAAACAACGGGAAGAAGCGAAAACTGGTCGTGAAATGTTGAAAAACGGTATTCTCGCGCAGCCTTCTCTGCTCATTGTACCTGCCGTTACAGATCTTTTTGGAGACAGCAAGTCGATTGAGGGCTGACTGATCAGGCATAAACATCCTGTTCGCCTGACAAAGCCCGCGGCACCGCCGAAAGAGCCTGGTGTGACGAATCTCTTTCATATTAAGAAGCAGCACACCGGAGTTCAGGTAGTCAAAATGCAGCAGATTTTTTCGGAAAAACCATTTTCCATAGTAATCAAGCACACCGGCGATCTCATACCCTTCCATATCCTGGTAATAAAAAGCGCTGCAGTCCCGGCGGCAGAGCACATCCCCATCAAGATACAGGATGCGATCCGGCATCTCCGGAACGAGGTCAGCGTAGAGACGCAGCATGCAGTATGGCGTGAAGCGGGAACTCATATTGGGGACTGGGAGTCTCCGCTGAAACTCTATAGAGATATCGATGAGATGCACACTGGACTCTGTATTTTTTTCTCTCAGATGCTGCTCCAGCAGCTGTGCTGTTCTTCGGGAAACAGGCGCATAATTCTTCCCGTTCGCCCATAAAGACATAGTCATAATGTAGATATGAAGCGGCTCTTTTACATGACTGTTTAATGAAAGGCTTGAGAGCACAAGTCCTTTCTCCATCTTTTTATCTCCACAGTACAGAATATTCATGGTTTTTCTCTTTTCTCATAATAAATATATGCATAATCGCTGTTTCTGCTGCGAAGGGTCATACAGGCAAAAATCTCATCGTGAAGCATCTGCTGCGCTTCTTTTGGTTTTGCATCCTCATCTGCATAAAATGGTCCGTCAAAGTATACCCTGATGCGAGGTTTTTTCCCCCACCTCGGCTCCTGATAGGTTGTCGTCATGCAGAAGCAGGGTACATGGAAACGCACGGGAAAGCGAAAGGCTGTCTCCGGAAAAGGGCGAACAAAGCTACACCAGGGCCACACGTGTGCTTCCGGATAGATGACAATACAGTTGCCTTTTTCCAGATACGTTTCCATCGCCGTCAGGAATTCTTTCATTTTGCCGGGCGAGTCCGGGATCACAAGCGCGCCGAGCATCGGCAGGATTTTCCCAAGCAGGGGGATACCAAGATTGGACGGAGCAGCCACCGTGCGAATCCGCTTCGGTGCAGCATAGAGCCCGGGCGCAAAAGCGTCCCCGACTGGCTGAGTGTGATTTCCATATAAAAAATATCCCTCTTTGCGACATTCCTTAAGGATACGCCGGTTCACCACTTTTACACGCAGTATCAGTTTCACATAGAGCAGTGCGAAGGGCGCAAAGACAGCATAGACGAGCCCGGAAAGTATGCGGTAAACAGGATTCTCGTGATACCACCGATAGCCCTGCTTCAATCGTCGCTCCTGATTCCGACTCGCCACGACATCCTCATCGTATGTCCTATAGTATACCGTTTTTCTGCTTTTCATTCTGAAACAGGCCAAAATAGAAGCACCATACCTCCACTATAGGGAAG
>JAJPZP010000110.1:0-3084 GCA_021204285.1 Lachnospiraceae bacterium
AGCCAGTACATGATCCACGTTTCCAGCGGCAGCGTCGCGAGCAGACAGAAAACTATGACGAGCGTGGTCGAGAGAATGTACAGCCGTCCGATCTCGCCGGGCGTGTAGCCCAGGATCTTTGTCATTGAGATCGACTGGGCGTTTTTCTCGATGATTGTCTTTGACAGCAGGTAGATCAGCACGAGAAACATGACGACGGAGAAGGCGTCCACCATGTACATCATCGTCCCCATCGAAATGTTGAGCTGCCGCGAAATCTTTGTCAGTGCATCCAGGTCAATGACCGAGGACAGGTACTGTTCATCGAGGTCGGTGATCTCCGTGTCAGAGAAATAGCCGGAGAAATAATCGTCGCCCAGATCGAAGAATGCGTTCAGGTAAATCTGATCCATAAAGAGGGCGAGCGCGCCCTCGTAAGGATAGACGCCGCTCACGGTGAATTCATAGAGCTCATCTCCATATTCTTCCTTCAGGCTGATGGTGTCGCCGGGCTGCGTGCCGAATTTCTCCGCGTAAGCCTGGGAAATATAGATCTGCTCCTCGCTGAAGTCCACGTCGATATAGCGGCTGTCCGCGGCGACCCCGTAGAGGAGAACCTCCTCGCTCTTATATTCGCCTTCTAATGTGATGAGAGAATATGCCGTAAACTCCTCCGCATCCTCATTTTCCGTCTGCGCGTCCAGCGAGAAGAGCAGCATGGACAGCAGGCTCTCGAGCTTCCGCTCTTCGTTCATGGCGCTTAAGGGAATCTGCAGAATGTACTGGTAATTGCAGAGCAGATTGTCCGTGAGCGTCTCCTGATAGTGATTCAGGACGGAGGGGAAGATCAGGCCGAACATCAGGAGCAGATTCGCGAAGAGCACGCCGACGAAGAGAATCGCGTAACTGCCCACGTTCTGGAAGATGATGCGCAGTCGGAAGCGTGTGAAGAAGGGGATACGGCCGTGCAGCGGCAGCGCACGGGAGCGACCCTTCCGGCTTAAGTCCCTTCTCAGAAATTTAAGAGGCGAAAGGCTTAAGGCACGGCGCAGGAGCACAAAATTGATGAGCAGCATCAGCATTCCCGGGACGAGTGTAGTCAGGAAGAAGGCCTCGACGTTCCAGCGCGTCTCGTAGGTTGGCAGACTGTAGCTTCCATAATACATGCCTGCGCAGAGATTTTTGAAAATCGTATATCCGAGTAGATTGCCGACGAGCATGCCGGCGAGCGTCACGAGCATGGGCATCGTCATATAGTGCCGGATGAGTTCGCCGCGCGTGTAGCCGGAGGCGCGTAAGACTCCGATGACATTCGCCTCCTTCGTGATTGTGGTGCTGGTCGTGATGGCAAAGACGAAGGCCATGATCGCCATGACCATGTAGAGCAGTGCGGTCATCATCGCCTTGTCGCTGCTGAAATCGTCGCCGGTGAACATGATTGCCTGGTTGAGATAGTGCGGGACGTAAGCCTCGAGCTTCACCTCGCTGAGCATGGCTTTCATGAGTTCTTCAGAGATTTCCTGCTCGGCGTCCTCATCCGCCGGGGCGATATCCGCGTCATATTTCCATGAATAACTCCACGTGAGTTTCGCGTCGCGAAACGTGGAAAAGCCTTCCGCGGACATGACGGCCACGCCAAACTGCAGGGCGTCGAACATGGAGTCTCCGTTGTCCTCGAAAAGGCAGCTGTAATCAGGGAGCGCGACGAGGCCGGAGATAGTGAAGCTGCGGGATTCGCTCTGCAGTGTATCGCCGACAGAGAGACCGTTATTGTCTGCGTACATGCGGTCGATCGCGATCTCATCCGCCATCTCCGGCATCTGTCCTTCCATGAGACAGACGAGATTGACCTTGCTGCGCTCCTGGAAGATACGCAGTCTGCTGCCATTTGGCAGATTTTCCGTCGCGTAGAAATTATCGTAGAGCGTGACGCCGAAATCCTCGATGGAGCTTCGCTGTGCGCGGTTCATCTTTTCGCTGAGGCGAAAATTGCCATCTTCGATGTTGTATTTTTCAAAACTCTCCTCATAGGCGGCGAGGATGCTGCCGTCCGCCACGAGAAAGCCGGATACGAAGCCGATTGAGCCGGTCAGGAGGAGAAAAATCACAAGATATTTTCCGAGCTCGCTTCGCAGCTCCCGCGGAAGACGCCGGTATAAGGGATTCTTCTTTTTTACCATTCCAGCTCCTCCGCAGGAACGCGCCGCTCATTAAGCCGGTTATCCCTTATCTGTCCGTCTCTCAGTCGTACGAGCCTGTAAGCGATGCGCTGAATTGCGTCGTTGTGCGTGACCATGAGCACGGTGCTGTCATAGCGACGGCTCACGGTCTCGATGAGCTTCAGAATTTCCCGTGAGGCCTGGTAGTCGAGCGCGCCGGTCGGTTCGTCGCAGAGCAGGATGTTGGGCTTCTTCACGACCGCGCGGCCGATCGCCGTGCGCTGCTGCTGCCCGCCGGAGAGCTGTCCGGGTATTTTCTTCTGATGTTCATAAAGCCCCAGCGTGTGGAGCAATTCGTCCACATCGAGCGAGTCTTCACTCAAGTATGCGCCGACCTCGATATTCTCCCGCACGGTCAGGTTCGGGATCAGATTGTACATCTGAAAGACATAGCCGAGATGCCGCCTGCGATAGTCTGTCAGCTGACATTCCTTCATGCCGGACATGCGTTCCCCGTCGATCGCAATCTCACCCGAATCTGCCGCGTCGATGCCACCGATAATATTGAGCAACGTCGATTTCCCCGAACCGGAAGGGCCGAGTAATACGCAGAATTCTCCCTTATCGACTGTGAGGCTGACGCCTTTCAGAACCTCGGTCCGGTTCTCGCCGGAGCCGAAGGATTTTCGGATATCCTGTATTTCCAGAAACATCGTTGCTGAGGCTCCTTTTTTAATGCTGATTTGATGTTAGCACTGACTAACTCTGGATGCAAGCTTTCAGTTGAAAACAATTATCAACAGGAATGTTTAAAAATTCTTAAGGTAAGCCCGAAGCCCTTTTATTTCCCGCCTGTAAAGTGTTACACTGTCAGTAACGATGGTACAGCGTTTTCGAAATAACCCGGTCTGTCTGCCAGTGAGAAGGACCGGTTATCTGCGAAGCG
>JAJPZP010000110.1:3094-13667 GCA_021204285.1 Lachnospiraceae bacterium
CGCGTGATGCTCTGCGGGGAGGGCTATGAGGTCTCGGAGGCCTGCGACGCGCACGAGGCGCTTGCGCGGGCTCCGGAGGCGGATCTGGTGATTCTGGATATTCTGATGCCCGGAGAGTCGGGGATCTGGGCCTGCGAGAAGATCCGGGAGCAGACGAATGTGCCGATCCTCTTCCTGACAGCCAAGTCCGGGGAGCACGACAAAGTGCAGGGCTTCGGCGCGGGCGGCGACGACTACCTGGTGAAGCCCTTTTCCTATACAGAGCTGCTGACGCGGGTCGGTGCGCTGCTGCGCCGTTATCAGGTGTATAAAGGACAGCAGGAGAAGCCGGAAAAGCTTGAGTTCTACCGCGACATCACGGTGGACCGGAAACGCCAGAGCGTTTTCGCAGGCGAAGAGCGAATCGCTCTGACGGAGATGGAGTATCAGATTCTGCTGCTGCTTATTTCCAGTCCGGGAAAGGTTTTCTCCGTGCGGGAAATTTATGAAGCCGTGTGGAAGGAAACTTTTTATGCGAGTTCTGGTAATACGGTTATGGTCCACATCCGGAATATCCGCCGCAAACTGGGAAAAGAGAGGGAGAGTTACATACAGAATGTCTGGGGAAGGGGATACTGTGTCGTCTGAAAAGAAATGTGGAAACCGGCTTACGCTGGAGCTGATTGTGATGAGCGCTGTCGCGCTGCTTGTGGCCGTTCTGGTTGCAAGCCTGGCTGAAAATCTGGCCTATGATATTGCCGCGAACCGGCGCTATTCGGAGGATTCGATTGATCTGGCCATGGATGAGACGCTGGAGAGCCTGAATGATTTTATTGAGACGAATCAGGTGGGCGAGGATAATATAGAGCTGTTGGTAGGCTGGGTGCAGCGGCAGAAGGATGTTTACGTCATGTTTTACCGCGATGTGGACGCGCTTCTGGGTCCTTATCTGACGATCAATGAAGGCAGGGATGAGCCTCCGGAAATGCTGGAGCTGAACCGGATGACTTACTATGATCTGGAGCTCTGTGACGGAACGCCGATCAAGGCGGAGCTCGAATACTATATCACGATGCGGGATATGGACTGGCTGAATGTCCTGAAATACACGGTTGGAGGGATTGTATTCATCCTTCTTCTTTTTCTGATGGTGCACCGGAAGATTCGCTATATCAACTGCCTGGAAAGAGAGCTGTCAGTTTTAAGTGCCGGGAACTTAAGCTATCCGGTCACAATCCGCGGCAGGGATGAGCTGACCGATCTCGCGAAGGGCATCGAGACGCTGAAAAACGGGATCCTGGAGGAGCAGCAGAAGAAAGCCGAGGCTGAAAAGGCGAATATGGAGCTGGTGACTGCGATGTCCCACGATCTGCGCACGCCGCTCACTTCGCTGATCGGATATCTGGAGATCCTGAGCCGCGGGCGCTGTGAGGGCGAGGAGCAGCGACAATCTTATCACGAGCGCTGCAGGGAGAAAGCCTTCCAGATGAAGCGCGTGTCCGACCGGCTTTTTGAATATTTTCTTGTGTATGGCCAGGAGGAGAAGAGCCTGGTGTTGACCCGCATGAGCTGTGCGGATCTGGTGAATGAACTCTGCTACCGGCAGCTCCTGGACTGGAAGGAGCAGGGCGGACAGATTGATTTTGAGACGGGTGAACTTTCCGGCGCGGTGATGGTGGACGGCGAATACATGCAGCGCGTGGTCGATAATCTGCTCCGGAACCTGCAGAAATATGCGGACAAAGCTTATCCGCTTGCAATTCGTATCCGGGAAGAAGAGGGACATTTGAAGATTCAGGTCACGAACCATGTGCGCGAACAGGAAAACCGCAGAGAGAGCACTCAGATCGGCCTCAAAACCTGCCGGAAGATCATCTATAAGCACGGCGGCAGCTTCAGCTGGCGGGGTGAAGACGACTGCTTCGTGGGAGAGATCTGCCTGCCGCTGGCGGAGATTAACTGAAAGCATAAAAAAGATTTGCAGTCCATGGAATCGTGTGCTATGATTTATAGGAGTATGTAAACCGCCGCCTGAGGCTGCGGTTTTGCACGGCATTTTTTATGCTGTGCAATAGATTGGAGGAAAAGAAAGTGGAAAAATACGGTGTAAACGAGCTGCGGAGGATGTTTCTGGAATACTTCGAGAGTAAGGGGCATCTGCGGATGAACAGCTTCTCTCTGGTGCCTCATAATGATAAGAGTCTGTTGCTGATCAACTCCGGCATGGCGCCGCTGAAGCCTTACTTTACGGGCGCAGAGATTCCGCCGCGCAAGCGCGTGACGACCTGCCAGAAGTGCATCCGCACCGGCGATATTGAAAATGTCGGCAAGACGGCACGCCACGGCACCTTCTTTGAGATGCTGGGCAATTTCTCCTTCGGAGATTATTTTAAAGAGGAAGCGATCGAGTGGACCTGGGAGTTCCTGACGGATGTGGTGGGACTCGATGCGAACCGGCTGTATCCTTCGGTCTATCAGGACGACGACGAAGCTTTTGAGATCTGGAATAAGAAGATCGGCATTCCGGCGGAGCGGATTTTCCGTTTCGGCAAGGAGGATAATTTCTGGGAGCATGGTGCGGGCCCCTGCGGCCCCTGCTCGGAGGTCTACTATGACCGCGGCGAGAAGTACGGCTGTGGCAAGCCGGGCTGCACGGTCGGCTGCGACTGCGACCGCTACATGGAGATCTGGAACGACGTTTTCACGCAGTTTGACAATGACGGAAATAATCACTACACCGAGCTGGAACAAAAGAATAGCGACACCGGCATGGGGCTGGAGCGCCTCGCCTCAGTCGGGCAGGATGTGGATTCGATTTTTGACGTGGATACGATCCGCGCGCTGCGGGACAAGGTCTGCGAATTCGCGCACTGTGCTTACCATGATTCTGAAGAGAAGGACGTTTCGATCCGTCTGATCACGGACCATATCCGCTCGGCGACCTTCATGATCTCCGACGGCATCATGCCGACGAACGAGGGCCGTGGATACGTGCTGCGCCGCCTGATCCGCAGGGCTGCCCGCCACGGCAGGCTGCTCGGCGTGGATGGAAAATTCCTCGCGAAGCTCTCCGAGACCGTTATCGAGGGTTCAAAGGACGGCTATCCGGAGCTGGATGAGAAGAGGGAATTTATCTTCAAGGTGCTGACGCAGGAGGAGGATAAGTTCAATAAGATGATCGACCAGGGCTTAAGCATCCTCGGACAGATGGAGGAGGAGATGAAGGCCGCGGGCGAGACGACGCTCAGTGGCGCGAACGCCTTCAAGCTCTATGATACCTATGGATTCCCGCTTGACCTGACGAGCGAGATCCTGGAAGAGAAGGGCTACGCGATCGACGAGGAAGGCTTTAAGGCCTGCATGGAAGAGCAGAGAAATAAGGCCCGCTCGGCGCGCGCGGTGACAAACTACATGGGCGCGGACGCGACGGTTTATGATGAGATCGATGCTTCCGTGACGACAGAGTTCGTCGGCTATGACAGGCTGACGGAGCAGTCGAAGGTGACGGTGCTAACGACGGAGAGCGAGCTTGTCGAGGCGCTGACGGACGGCGAGCGGGGCACGATCTTCGTGGAACAGACGCCGTTTTACGCGACGATGGGCGGCCAGGAAGGCGACAAGGGTGTGATCCGGGTTTGCGACGGGGAGTTCGTGGTCGAGGATACGGTGGGGCTGCTCGGCGGCAAGTACGGCCACGTGGGTCACATGACGAAGGGCATGATCAAGGTCGGAGACGTCGTCACTTTAAGCGTTGACGAGGCGGGCCGCGCGGATACCTGTAAGAACCACAGTGCGACGCATCTTCTGCAGAAAGCGCTGAAGATGGTGCTCGGCAATCATGTTGAGCAGAAGGGTTCGCTCGTGACGCCGGATCGTCTGCGTTTTGACTTTTCGCATTTCCAGCAGATGACAGCAGAGGAGCTGGCCGAGACGGAGCGTATTGTGAATGAAGAGATCCGCGCGTCGATTCCGGTGATGACTGAGATTATGAATATTGAAGATGCCAGGAAGACCGGGGCGATGGCGCTCTTTGGGGAGAAGTATTCCGACGAGGTCCGTGTCGTGTCGATGGGCGATTTCTCGAAGGAGCTCTGCGGCGGCACGCATGTCGCGAACACAGGCGTGATCACGGCCTTCAAGATCGTGTCGGAATCCGGCATCGCCGCGGGTGTGCGCCGGATCGAGGCGCTGACCGGACAGGGCGTGTTTGATTATTATAAGGAGCAGGAGGCGGAGCTTTCGAAGGCGGCGCATCTTCTGAAGACGACGCCCTCCGGCGTGACAGAGAAGATCAGCCATCTCTATGCCGAGATCAAGGCGCTGCAGAGCGAGAACGAGTCGCTGAAGAGCCGCGCGGCGAAGGACGCGCTCGGCGATGTGATGGATAAGGTGAAGGAGATCGGCGGCGTGAAGCTGCTGGCCGCGAAGCTGGAAGGAGTCGACATGAACGGACTTCGGGAGCTCGGAGACCAGCTCAAAGAGAAGCTCGGTGAGGGCGTCGTCGTGCTTGCCGCGGTGAATGAGGGCAAGGTCAGCCTCATGGCGACTGCGACCGATGGCGCGCAGAAGAAGGGCGCGCACGCGGGTAAGCTCATCAAGGCCATCGCCGCGAAAGTCGGCGGGGGCGGCGGCGGACGCCCGGGTATGGCGCAGGCCGGCGGCAAGAATCCGGCGGGCGTCGACGACGCGATCGCGGAGGCAGCGCGGACGCTGGAGAGTCAGCTCGGAGCGTAATGTTCGAGGAGTGATCAGATGAACTGTAAACAGGTACAGCGCCTGCTGGTGCCCTATATCAACGGGGATCTGGAGGAGAGGGAGGAGGACGAGTTCGTTCGTCATGTGCGTCACTGCTCGGAGTGCTACGAAGAGCTGGAGGTCTATTCCACCGTCTTCGCGGGCATCCGACAGTTGGACGGGGATGAGGAGAAGGTGGACTACCGGACGCTCGTCGAGGACTCCCTGAAGACCTCGGAGGAGGACGTGCTGGATGGACATTTCTGGCATGTCTATTCCTTTTTGCTGAAAATGGCTGCGACGGTGGCGCTGTTTTTCCTGATTATGAGAGGATTGTTCTGAATGAGTGAAAAGACCGTACTGATCGATGGGCACAGCATGATTCATCGCGCTTTCTACGGCGTGCCGGATCTGACGAATCAGGAGGGCCTGCATACCAATGGAATCTTCGGATTCCTGAATATTATGTTCCGCATTCTGGATGAGGAGCAGCCGCAGTATCTGGCTGTGGCCTTTGACCTGCATGCGCCGACTTTCCGACATAAAATGTATGAGGCCTACAAGGGCACGCGCAAGCCGATGCCGGAGGAGCTGCGGGAGCAGATCCCGGTTCTGAAGGAACTGCTGACGGCCATGGGGATTCCGCTGCTCATGAAGGAAGGCTATGAGGCAGACGATCTTCTGGGTACGGCGGCACGGCTTGCCGAGGAGCGGGGCATCGATGCGGTCATTGTATCGGGAGATCGCGATCTTCTGCAGCTCGCGACGGAGCGGGTGCTGATCCGCATGCCGCGGACGAGGCGCGGCGTGACCGAGGTCGACAATTTCTACGCGAAGGATGTGCTGAGCACCTATCAGGTAACGCCGCCGCAGATCATCGAACTCAAAGCCCTGATGGGCGACGCCTCCGACAATATCCCGGGCGTGCCGGGGATTGGAGAGAAGACCGCGACCAGTCTGGTCGTGACCTACGGCTCGATCGAGAACGCCTACGCGCATGTCGATGAGATCAAGCCGAACCGTGCGAAGGAAGCGCTGAAAAATCACTACGATATGGCGATGATGAGCAAGGAGCTTGCGACGATCTGCGTGAACGCGCCGCTCGAATTGGATTTCGACGTCGCCCGTATCGGAAATTTATATACGGCGGAAGCCTATGAGATCTGCAAAAAGTTGAATTTCAAAAAGCTGCTCGCCCGCTTCGAAACGACGGAGGCGGTATCGGCAGCGGAGCCGGAGGCAAAGCCTGTCACGGATTTCGCGGAGGCGGAGAACCTGTTCGCGGAGGCGGAAAAACGCGAGCGTATCGCCTTCGAGATCTGCGTAGGGGAGCCGATGAGCATCTCCCTCGCTCTGTCAGAAAACGAGGTATACTGTGTGGCGGCGGAGGGCTTTCTGACGGAAGGATACCTTCTTGACCGTCTCGGACGCATCGTGGAGCGGGTGCCGCTCTGCGCGGCCTCCGATGTGAAGAAAATCCTGGCTTACGTGCGGCCTTCTCACCGTGAGCATCTCTTTGATATTGAAATCGCGGCCTATCTGATCAATCCGCTGATGAGCAGCTACGCGCATGCGGATATCGGAAAGCCATATGCGGCGCTCACGACGCTGCGAAAGCTTCCGGAACTTGAGGAAAAGCTTGAAGAGACGGGCATGCGCAGGCTTTTCGACGAGATCGAGATGCCGCTTGTCTTCACGCTCTATGACATGGAGCGTGAGGGCATGCGCGTCAACGAGCGGGAGCTGAAGGAGTACGGCGATGCCCTCGTAGGCCGCATTGAGGAGCTGGAGCATCAGATCCATGAGGCGGCGGGTGAGGTTTTCAATATCAATTCTCCGAAGCAGCTGGGCGTGATTTTATTTGAAAAGCTTGGTATGAAGGGCGGAAAAAAGACGAAGACCGGCTACTCCACCTCGGCGGATGTGCTCGACAAGCTTGCTCCGGATCATCAGATCGTGCGCGATGTGCTGGAGTACCGACAGCTCACGAAGCTGAAATCGACCTATGCGGACGGCCTTGCCGCCTGCGTCGCGGCGGATGGGCGGATCCATTCGAGCTTTAACCAGACGATCACGGCGACGGGCCGCATCAGCAGCACGGAACCGAATCTGCAGAATATTCCGGTGCAGATGGAGCTTGGCCGCCGGATCCGCAAGGTTTTTATCCCGAAGGACGGCTGCGTCTTCATCGACGCGGACTACTCGCAGATCGAACTGCGCGTGCTGGCGCATATGTCAGGCGATGAGAAGCTGATCGAGGCTTACCGCCAGGCGGAGGATATCCATCGAATCACGGCCTCGCAGGTCTTCCACGTGCCGCTCGATGAAGTGACGCCGTTACAGCGCAGGAATGCGAAGGCGGTCAACTTCGGTATTGTCTACGGGATCAGTTCCTTCGGGCTCTCGCAGGACCTGAGCATCTCGACAAAGGAAGCGAAGCAGTACATTGACCGCTACTTTGATACCTATCCGGGTATCAAGGTTTTTCTGGACGGCCTTGTGAAGAGCGCGAAGGAGCAGGGCTATGTGACGACGATGTACGGCAGGCGCAGACCGATTCCGGAGCTGAAATCCTCGAATTTCGCGCAGCGCTCCTTCGGCGAGCGCGTCGCGATGAACTCCCCGATCCAGGGTACCGCGGCGGACATCATCAAGATCGCGATGAACCGCGTGCATGAGCGGCTGGAGCGGGAAGGGCTGAAGGCGCGGCTGATCCTGCAGGTGCACGATGAGCTGCTGATCGAGTCGCCTTATGAGGAGGCGGATCAGGTCGAACAGATCCTGCGAGAGGAGATGCAGCAGGCTGCCACCTTAAAGGTGGAGCTGGAGATCGACCTGCACCGCGGAGCGAACTGGTACGAGGCGAAGTAGATGAGAGTCATTGGGGTGACCGGCGGCGTTGGCGCCGGAAAGAGCGCGGTGCTTGATTACCTGGAGGGGCACTGTGACGCGCTGCGGATCGAGGCGGACAAGGTGGGTCACGAGGTCATGGAGCCGGGAGCAATCGCCTATGGTTCGGTAATTGAGGCATTTGGACAGGATATCGTGGGTCCGGATGGGAGGATCGACCGGAAAGCGCTTGGAAATATGGTCTTTGCGGATGAGAGGAAGCGGCTGCTTCTGAACAGCATCATCCATCCGGCTGTGAGAGAGGAGATCCTGCGGCGGCTTCGCGAGGCGGAGCAGAGGGGCGAGGTGCTCGCGGTCGTGGAGGCTGCCCTGTTTCTGGAGGAACACTACGAGACGTTCTGCGACGAGACCTGGTATATCTACACAAAGGAAGAGACCCGGCGGCAGAGACTGCGCGGAAGCCGCGGCTACAGCGAGGAGCGCATCGACGCGCTGCTGCGCAGCCAGCGGACGCATGAGGAGTTTCTGGCGCGCTGTGACTGCGTGATTGATAATAACGGCAGCATCGAGGAGACGCAGCGCCAGGTTGACGCGGCACTGCGGCGGACATAAGGCGGGAGAACAGAAGGATTCGAAACGACAGCACCGGGGATGGCTGCCGTGCAGTCTGACGAAGAGGGATGGACAAAGGATGAGATTTTGCAGCATAGCCAGCGGAAGCAGCGGCAACTGCATTTATATAGGCAGCGGGCGGACACAGCTTCTGGTGGACGCGGGCGTCAGCGCGAAGCGGATCGAGGAGGGCCTGCAGGAGCTGGAGCTCACCGGGCAGGATATTGATGGGCTTCTGATCACGCATGAACACGTGGACCATATCAAAGGCGTCGGTGTGCTGGCGAGAAAATACGGGTTCCCGATCTACGCGACGGCGGGGACGATCGGGCGGATGAAGGCGACGGCCAGTTTAGGAACGGTTGACGAGGGGCTTTACCACGTGGTGCGCGCGGACGAGAGCTTCACGGTCGGCGATATCGAGGCGCAGCCTTTCACGATCTCCCATGACGCGGCGGAGCCGGTGGCCTATCATTTCTGCTGTGGCGGAAAGCAGGCCGCGGTCGCGACGGATATGGGCGTCTATGACGACTACATCGTGCGGCATTTACAGGGACTGGATGTACTGCTCCTCGAGGCAAATCACGATGTGCGGATGCTTGAGGTCGGGCATTATCCTTATCCGCTCAAACAGCGCATCCTCGGTGAGCGCGGACATCTCTCGAATGAGAGCGCGGGAGAGCTCTTATGCCGGGTGCTGCATGACGATATGAAAAAGATTTATCTCGGGCACCTCAGCAAGGAAAACAATTATGAGGAGCTGGCTTATGAGACAGTGAGGCTGGAGATCCAGCTTGGCTCAACGGGTTATAGTCCCGGCGATTTCGACATCGAGGTGGCAAAGCGGGACGAGCGTTCCCATCTATGCGAGTTCTAAGGAGGAAAAAAGATTATGCAAAACAGATTTATCATCACGGTCGTGGGGCATGATACCGTCGGGATCATCGCGAAGGTCTGCACCTACCTGGCGGAACATCAGGTCAACATTCTCAATATTTCTCAGACGATTGTGGACGGTTATTTCAATATGATGATGATTGTGGATACGGCCGCAGCCGGAGACGTCACGGAGATGTCCGGTGATCTCGGTGCGCTCGGGCAGGAGATCGGTGTCGTCATCCGCTGCCAGCACGAGGATATTTTCAATATGATGCACCGGATCTGAAGAGAAGGGGACGGCAAATGGGACAGACGATGATTAACATCAGTGAAGTGATCGAGACAAACAAAATGATCGATCAGGAGAATCTGGACGTGCGTACGATCACGCTGGGCATCAGCCTTCTGGACTGCATCGACGCAAATCTGGAGACTCTGAAGAAAAATATCTATGAAAAAATTACGGTGACGGCGTGGGATCTCGTCTCCACCGGAAAGGCGATCGAGGCACAGTATGGGATTCCGATCGTCAATAAGCGTATCTCTGTCACGCCGATCACGCTTGTGGGCGGCGCAGCCTGCCGGACGCCGGACGACTATGTGGAGATTGCGAAGGTGCTCGACCGCGCGGCGAAGGAGGTCGGCGTCAATTTCTTGGGTGGCTTCTCCGCGCTTGTTTCAAAGGGCATCACGAAGAGCGATGAGCTGCTGATGCGCGCAATTCCGCGGGCTCTGGCTGAGACAGAGTGTGTGTGCAGCTCGGTCAACGTCGGTTCGACGAAGACCGGTATTGACATGGACGCGGTGCGTCTTATGGGTGAAATTATCAAGGAGACGGCGGAGCTCACAAAAGAGCAGGATTCTCTTGGCTGCGCCAAACTCGTGGTGTTCTGCAATGCGCCGGATGACAATCCCTTTATGGCGGGCGCTTTCCACGGTGTCACGGAGGGCGACGCGGTCATCAACGTGGGCGTCAGCGGACCGGGTGTTGTGAAGACGGCGCTCGAGCAGGTGCGCGGGGAGAGCTTTGAGGTACTCTGCGAGACGATCAAAAAGACGGCCTTCAAGGTGACGCGCGTTGGACAGCTGGTGGCACAGGAGGCGTCCAGAAGGATGGGCATACCCTTCGGTATCATTGATCTGTCACTTGCTCCGACGCCGGCGGTCGGTGACAGCGTCGCGGATATCCTGCATGAGATCGGAGTCGAATACGCAGGTGCGCCCGGCACGACGGCGGCGCTCGCCCTGCTGAACGACCAGGTGAAGAAGGGCGGCGTCATGGCTTCCTCCTATGTGGGAGGCTTGAGCGGCGCGTTCATTCCGGTCAGCGAGGACCAGGGCATGATTGACGCGGTGCAGGCGGGCGCGCTCTGTCTGGAAAAGCTCGAGGCGATGACCTGTGTCTGCTCAGTCGGCCTCGACATGATCGCAATTCCGGGCGATACGAAGGCGACGACGATCTCCGGTATCATCGCGGATGAGATGGCGATCGGCATGGTGAACCAGAAGACCACGGCGG
>JAJPZP010000110.1:13677-16343 GCA_021204285.1 Lachnospiraceae bacterium
TCTGATCCCGGTCGTCGGAAAAGGTGTGGGAGAGACCGTGGAGTTCGGAGGCCTGCTCGGTTACGCGCCGATCATGCCGGTCAGCCGCTTCTCCTGCGATGACTTTGTGAATCGTAAAGGCCGCATTCCGGCGCCGATTCACAGCTTTAAAAATTAGTGTATGTAGGTATATGATCAATGAAATCATTCTGCTCGCAGGTCTTGCGGCCGCGGCATGGACGGATGGGAGGAGCAGGAGAATCCCCAATGGCCTGCTCCTCGTCCTGTTCTTTGCAAGGATTCTGCTGTTGATCTGCGGCTTCAGTAGTCTTATCGCCTCACTCGCCGGTATGGCGACCCTGGGCGGTCTTCTTTTTTTCCTTTATCTATTCCTTCATAGCGGCATCGGCGCGGGGGACGTGAAGCTCTTCGCCATGATCGGTTTTTATCTGGGCGCGGAGGCGGCGCTGAGAGTGCTGTTCCTTGCGATGGCGGGCGCGCTGGTGTGGGGGCTGATCGCGCGGCTGCGCGGCGGGCGGAAGCAGGAGGAAGGGATACCAATTGCACCGTTTGCGTTTGTGGCGAAGCTTATCTTGTCTCTTCTATAATTATTTATGCCGCCGATGGAGAGTAAAGAAGATAAATCCCTGGGATAATGTAGGATAAAAAGTATTGCAAAATGTACTGCAAAATCATATAATAAGCCAAAGAGGAAAACTATGAAATTTGAATGGGATGAAGAAAAAGAGAGAATCAATATAAATAAGCATGGAATAGACTTCAGAACAGCCGTACAGGTGTTCCTGGATGAAAACAGAATAGAGATATTTGATAAGCTGCATTCTATAAAAGAGGATAGATATATAACGATTGGCGCTGTAGGTGAGCGTGTTATAATTATCACCCTTGTTTACACGGCAAGGCCTGGTACAACGAGAGTAATCTCTGCCCGGCGTGCGACAAAAAAAGAAAGGAACGTATATTATGACAATATCTTATGAATTAAAATCAGGAACGAAATTAACCGAAGAACAGGAAAATATGCTCAGGGAAGCGGAGAAACTTCCGATCGTGTTTGATGAAGACTCTCCCGAACTGACTGATGAGGAGCTTGCACAGTTTTACCGTATTTCTGAAAAACGCAGAGAAGATCGTAAAAAACAGCCAGTGACACTTCGTCTCTCTCCTCAGGCTCTGAATACGGCAAAATCACTTGGCAAAGGATATACGTCTGTTCTTTCCAGAATACTTGAAAGTGCATTAAAAGATAAAGATGTAATACAGAAGTATCTTTGAGGAGATTTGTAAAGTACACCAATACGTTTACGAAGGAAAAATAAATCGACAAACCCTTCCGTCCGTGTTAGAATAGCCCCGGAAAATGAAGATGAGAGGGACGATCGAATGGCAAAACTGATTGCGAGCGACCTGGACGGGACGCTGATTCCGGAAGGTACGCAGGAGATGGAAGACGGGTTTATGGACGTGCTGGGCGAGCTGCTGGAGCGGGGATATGAGTTCTGCGCGGCGAGCGGGCGGCAGTATGCCAATATGCGGCGGGTATTTGAGGAGTATCAGGACCGGATCGGCTTCGTCTGTGAGAACGGCGCGCTGGTCATGGAGCATGGGACGATTCAGTACGCGCAGAAGCTGTCGTGGGAGCTGGTGAGTGAGGTTGCAGAAGATATTATGCGTTTCCCCTGTACGGATATCATGCTCTCCGGCGTGAAGGCCTGCTATATTCAGCCGAGGACGCCATGGTTTGAAAAGCAGATCACCCAGGAGCTGAAAAATGAGACCCGCGTTTTTCAGAATCTCAGCGAGATCGACGACACGATCGTGAAGATCGCGATGTATGTCTATGATTTTCCGGAGAATATAGAGAGTATCCGATCCTTTATGGAGGGAAAATACGGGACACTGGCCGATTTCCTCTGTGCAGGAAACGACTGGTTCGACATGATCATGAAGGGCTCCGGGAAGGGTACCGGCCTTCGGGCGTATATCGAGAAAAAAGGGATCCGGCCCGATGAAATCATGGCCTTCGGTGACAATCAGAACGATATTTCCATGCTGGAGCTCACGCTGCACAGCTATGCGATGGCGCATTCCACCCCGGAAGTGCGTTCGCACGCGGGGCATGTGTGTACGAGCGTCACGCAGACGCTGCGGGCATTTCTGGACACAGAATTATCATAAAATTTTCACATTTACAACATCCGGCTCCTGTATGATGAGCCGGTCGGATACCCCGCGGGGAGACCGCGGGGTATTTGTGTGTAGAATGGAATCAGAACAGCAGGCCACAGACCGTCTTCTTCGAAGGCTATATGCCGCTTTGGCGTTCTGAAATGTTATGAAAATGCAGAGTAGGATCAGCAATGAGTTACATGAAAATAAGCTTGCTGTGCGGCCTTGCCATGGTGTCAGCTGCCATGCTGGCGACGGCGGGCTGCTCGCAGACGGCGGATACGACGGAGAGCTAGGAGAGTGCCTTATCGGAAAATACATTTGCCTACACAGACGATACGGAGGAAGAGCTGGTCTCAACGACACTCACCGGTACGGTAGAGAGCGTCGACGGCAATGAAGTGACATTGAACGTCGGCATGGGCGGCGGAGACATGGGTGGCGGCCAGCCGGGTGGAGGCATGGACGGCGAGGCGCCTTCTGACATGCAGGAAGGG
>JAJPZP010000014.1 GCA_021204285.1 Lachnospiraceae bacterium
ATATCCTCCTTAAAGGAAGTCTACGCTGTGATCTCATCCACGTCCAAATTTAGTTGCTACGCTACCATCTGTCTTATTTTATCCAGCATGACTATCTCATTTTTCATTTATAATTAATATTTTGACACTCAAAGTATATGAGCCTGCATCATGTTTGTCAAGAACTTTTCTCAACGCAACCGTTCGGGACAGCGGCTTCTCACCATTCCAGCACACATGCGCCCCAGGTCAGCCCCGCGCCAAACCCGGACAGCACGATCCGGTCTCCGCGATGCAGCCTGCCGCACTCATCGAGCTGTGCGAGCAGAATCGGGAGCGAGGCCGCCGATGTGTTCCCACACTCGTCCATATTCATCGGGAACTTCTCCTCCGCCATACCCAGCCGTCTGGCGACCGCCTGAATGATCCGCTTATTCGCCTGGTGCAGAACGAAGAGATCCACCTCCTCCGGTTTCAGTCCCGCCTTTTCCAGCGCCTCCTCAATGCACTGAGGAACCGTACGCACCGCGAACTTGAATACCTCCTGGCCATTCATCTTCAGATAACCGCACTTCTGCCCCTTCGCATGGAGCGGATTCTCGTTCGGTCTTCCCTCGCAGAAAAGCACGTCCCATTTCCCGCCGCTGCTTCCAAGCGACTGTGCAAGCAGACCGCCGTCCTCAGAAGCCGTCACAAGCGCCGCTCCCGCTCCGTCCCCAAACAGAACACAGGTTCCGCGATCCGTCCAGTCCACGATCTTCGACAGCGTCTCCGCCCCGATGAGCAGTGCATTCCGATAGGTGCCGCTCTCGATAAAAGCCTCCGCGACATGCAGCGCATAGAGAAAACCTGAGCAGGCCGCATTGATGTCGAAGGCAATCGCATGCTCCGCACCGATCTCCTTCTGCACCTGGCAGGCCGTACTCGGCGTATCCATATCGCCCGTAATCGTCGCCACGATCAGCAGTTCCATGTCCTCTGCCTTAAAATCCGCTCTCTCAAGCGCCATTCTCGCCGCATCCGCCGACATGGAGAGCGTCGTCTCCTCCTTCGCTAAGTGTCGCACCCGGATACCTGTCCGCTCCGATATCCACTCATCGCTCGTATCCACCAGCGTCGCCAGGTAATCATTATCCGCCCGAAAAGCCGGCAGGCTGTAGCCCGTTCCGATTATTCTTGCCCTCATCTCTCATCCTCAGTTACTTTGATATTCAAACCATTTACACCAACTGCGCTATTATAACGGTTCATGCGTTACTCCAGGTACAGCAGCGGATTCACCTGCGTCCCGTTCACCAGAATCTCGAAGTGCAGGTGCGGTCCCGTACTGTTACCCGTATTGCCGCTGAGCGCGATCTTCTCATTCTGCTCCACCGTTTCTCCGACGGATACGAGGATCTTGCTCAGATGCGCATAGCGGGTCTGTTTCCCATCGGGATGAGAGATCGTGATACAATAACCGTATCCGCTCGACCAGCCCGCGCTCACGACCGTACCGCCGCTGGAAGCCCGTACCGCCGTACCGACCGGCACCGCCCAGTCGACGCCCTTATGCATCCGACCCCAGCGCCACTTAAAGGTAGAACTCAGCGTGCCGCCGGTAACCGGCTTGACGTAGGTCGGCGGCGTCTGCGTCCCCTTCTCGATAATCTCGGGAACCGCTTCTACCATTATTGTCTCGGCAATCGTTTCCCGTCCTGTCTCCGTGCCATTCTTTGAGGAAATCAGCACGGTAACCTCGTGATGACCGGCTTCTGCCTCCTGCAACACCTCCGTCTGCGTGGTATACCAGTCGTCGTTTTCTACATACTCGGTCTCCGCGTAGTAATCCTCCTCGTAAGTGGACTGCACCGTGGTGACAATCGACAATTCCGGCTCCGGAACACTGATGATGATCTCGTCGCCAATATTCAGCGTCGCATCCCGCGTGAGGCCTTCATTCAGCGCCAGCACCTCATCCACATAATAACCGCGGCTGTTGGCAATCTCTGAGAGCGTATCCCCGGCCTGCACCTCATAGACCTGATTCTTCTCCGTCTCCTTTGTCACGAGATCGATGGCCTCCGCCACATCGGTCAGATCTTCCTCGTCAACATATGCCTCGCAGATCTCCACCTTCTCGTAGAAATCCAGATCTTTCAGCCCGTCTTCTTCCCCGAGTTCTTCTTCTGCATTCACTTCGACCGTAAAACTGTTCAGCTCACGGCTCGTATCGGCGACAACCTCGACACCAAACAGTCCGTCCTCATTATAAGGCTCCATTGCCGCCAGCAGCAGTTTCTCCACCTCATCCATTGAGGAGAGATAGACTGTAAACTCATTGACCTTTACCAGATAATATTTCTGTCTGGCCGTCTTCACCTTCTCCTGTAGGAGCTCATAGATCACCTGCTCCAGCTCATCCTGCTCCAGCGTGGTGCCCACAAGACGGGATACCTGCTGATAACTGCACTCCACATTGGCCAGCACCAGCCCGTCCATTTCCCGTGAGACCTGTGCGCGCGCACTCAGGAACGCATTGTCGACCACAGACTCATCCGCCACTGCTCCAATGACCTCGCCATCCAGCAGCACTTCAAAATAAGTCGCCTCATCTCCCCAGGTACTCCCCAGAATCGGGTGAAAACATAACATAAGAAATGCAAAGAGGAACAGTGAGCCTGCATATTTCAGTTTAAATCTCTTTCCAAACAGCTTCTTCATCTGTTTCCCTTTTTCTTCCGCACCGAAAAGCCAAAGCTCCCTGCCTTTCTGCCCAATTCAAAATATTCGCCATGAGAGTAGGCGACAAGCCCCGCCCGGTTCAGCTCAAATCTTCCTTTTTCATCAAGATAGCGATCATCTACCGTCACGCCCACAACTTCTGCCAGAAAGAGGTCATGGCTCCCGAGCGGCTTTCTCTCCGTCACCCGGCATTCAATATTCACAGGGCTCTCGGCAATCCCGGGCACGGCAATTTTCTTTGACGGAAGTTCGGTCAGATGACATTCCCGGAATTTATCCACGTCACGACCGGAGCGCACGCTACAATAGTCCGCTGACCTCACCAGCTCCTTCGTCACAAGATTGACCACGAACTCCCCCGTCTCTTTTATGATATCGTAGGAATGTCGTTCATGCCGGACCGAAATCGACACCATCGGCGGATCGGAACAGATCGTCCCCGCCCAGGCGATCGTGATAATATTCGCCTTCTCCCCCGGCTTCCCGCAGCTCACCATCACTGCCGGCACCGGATACAGCATATTCCCGGGTTTCCACGTCTGCTTTGCCATCGCGCTCTCTCCTCAAATTATACTTCAACACGCATTATTGTACTTACTTCGACAGGATTTTACAAGGAAAATCACATTCTTTTCACAAAAAATCCCCTCTCACGGTTCACTTTCTCCGGAGAGGGGATTCCTTTCTTAAATTAGATGCAAGCACTTGTGCTCTTTAGAGTATGCAGTCCACATAGCCGCCGTCCAGGACTTTTACGCTACATACTCCTTCAGGATATTCTCAAGCGCTGTACCGCTGCTCGTGTGGCAGCGCACGACTTCGACATTCCTGCGCTTCGCCTCGTCGACCGCCGTTTTCACCATCTTGTGCGATACCGTACTGGTAAAGAGGATGAACAGATCCGGCGTGCCCATCTGCTTGTCCAGGCTGGCTGACATCTGCGTAAAAACCTTCGCTTTACATTTGTAATTTTTGCATATCTGCATGTACTGGCGGACCATGCGGTCATGACCGCCCACAATGACAACACTCATGGAGAAACGGCACCCCCTTATCTTCTTATGCGCTGGCCAGCTTCTTTCCAAGTTCCATCAGCTTTGCTTCCGTCTCGTCGTCCGGCGCGTCCGCGCAGATCGCGTTCTCTCCGCCAAGCACCTCCGCGCCCGCTTTCGTAAGACGATCCACCCAGATACGCATCCACTCCCCGTCGCCCCAGCCGTAGGAACCGAAGAGTCCGATCTTCTTTCCGGCCGCGAAGCCCTCGATCTCAGCAGTGAGCGGTTCCACTGTATCCGCCTCGAGCTCCTCTTCACCAAGCGCCGGGCAGCCGAGCGCAAATACCGTCTCCGCCTTCAGATCATCCGCGCTCACCTGATCTACCGTCACGACCTTCGCCTCACCGCCGGCCGCTTCTATGCCCTTTGCAACAATTCCCGCCATCTGCTCCGTATTTCCGGATTCGCTGTAATAAGCGATCACAATCTGTCCCATTTTCTTTGTCCTCCTTCAGTTCAGTTTTTGATTTCTGTTACGCCGACAGTTCTGCCTCACACGGAATGTGCTCCATGGAAAGCAGCCGCAGCAGCGCATCCCGCGCAGCCCGGTAGATCCGGAAAGTTCTCTCTGCCTTCACTACATTCCCATAAACCTTCCAGTAACCGGACAGGAGACAGTTCTTACCTCCATGCTCGATGAAACCTTTCACATCGCAGAGCGGGTATCCAAGAAAGATACCCATCTCATGTGGGAAAGCAGCCATTCCATCCTTATATGCCGCGTAGCGTTCCTGCAGCCGGAGGAGCATCGCATCAAGTCCCTCCGCTCCTGCACAATAACCGCAGGTACGCAGAAACGCCCTCGTCTGAGGCCAGACAAGTTCCGCCTCCAGACGGTCGCGGCGATACAGGAACCAGGTAATTTTGTACTCGCCGCAGCTTAAAGCCAGCGCCTCAATGCCCTCCGGCAGCTCGCTTTCCCTGAAGCCATCCTGCTCCTCCCGGGCCAGAATCAGGAGGTTTGACGGCTTGACGTCCGCCAGCACCGGCGCGCATTGCTTTATGATTGTCTCCCACATCTTCTGTTCCATGTTTCACCTTCCGTTCCGGAAGTTAGTCTGCGCTAATTAGTTATTGCTAACTCAGAATAACAGAATCCTGCATAAAAAGCAAGCGCCCTGTCGAGAATCTTTCTCATCAGGGCGCCTGCCTGTCATGATCCGTGCTTATGTCCCTCCCGCTCGTCGCAATACTGATGTCCCTCCTCGGGCATCACGCCATAGGCCACCATCGGGCCGTCCTTCACTACGGAGAGGCTTCCGGTCTGATAGAGGATCATGCCGTCCGCCTTCGCATAGCACTGATACAGCGTCTTCCCGAAGTAATCCCGGATCTCCCCCAGCTGCTCGCCTTCTTTAAAGAAATCCCCGGTATGAAAGAACGGATACCAGCAGCCGTGCATCGGCGCATTCTCATAGACAGCATCACGGAAGATCAGGTGCTTCTCTTCCGGATGGGAACCGTCCGCATCCTTCAGGATACCCAGATAAGCCAGAATCCGCCGCACATCCGCCTTGTCCTGATCGACCTCATGGCTGTTCCACAGTCCGCAGCCGCCGCGCTCCAGGAGGATACTGGGAATACCGAGCGAGGAGGCATAATTATAGGCACCGCCGGAGAGTCCTTGGGATTCCACCAGACAACCCGTCGACACACGGCAGGCCATCTCAAAGGCCGTCTCCCGCACCGCCGGTTCCACTGGCCCCACATAGTACGCGTAGGAATCCAGCTTTTCATATCCATCGCCGCTGTGCAGATCAATATAATAGTCTGCGATGGACAGCAGATCTTTTTCGATCATATAGCAAAAACGCGAAGCCGTCGACCCGTTCGCATCGCCGGGGAATTCCCGGTTCAGGTTCTTATTATCCTCCCAGATGACACTCATGGTCCTCCTCTGGAAGCCGCTCACATTCACCAGCGGCACGATCACCAGCGTTCCCCGGATATCCTCCGGCTGAAGCTCGTTCTGCAGCTCTATGGCCGCCTGGATACCGACGTACTCCGCATTGTGAATACCTGCGGTAATCAGTGCAGTCTCGCCCTCTTCCGCGCCGCAGATCACGGTCACGGGAATCTCATATGGAGTACCCGGCACTTTCAGATAACCGGACTTCTTCTCTCCTGCGCTCACTTCAATGTTCTGTAATCTCATATCGTTCTCTATCACTCCGCGAGTCTCGCCCGCACCGACTCAATATCGCTGCTCTCAGCCAGTTCAGCAAAGGCTTCATAAGTTGCATCCGGATTATAGGCGCGGATCACGCTCATCAGATCTGTAGCACTGTATGCATTCTCATAGATACTCTGCGTGTAACCGAACAGCTCCACATACTCCTCATCGGACGCTGCCGTCCAGTAGCTCTGATACAGACGGAACGCTTCGCCGTCCGGATTGACCAGATCAGCGTCGCCCTCCAGGGCATTGAACATTGCCACGAATGCCGGGGCAACCATCGACGCATATTTTCCCTTGATATAGTGCAGCATGCCGTAGCCGTTCGCCGCGATATCATAGTAGGCGTCATAATTCTCCTGAGAGAAGCAGTCCACGACGCCAATCCGCATAAGAGGCGTATCTTTCTCAATGTCTTCCTTCAGGTCGTCAAACACACTGCTCAGACCTACCGCGGAAAGCAGCGCGTCGTATTGCTCCATATCAAGAGCCTCAAACAGATTGTCAAGCCCCTCATCCATCTGTACATATCCGGGAGAGATTACAATCGACACATCATCGCGCCCGGTCTCCACCGTGGTCAGTTCCGTTGCCTGCGCAAGATTTTCAATCGTGTTATCAAAGCTGAGTCCCAGCTCATCCTGAAGCGCCGTTAACATTCCTTCCACACGTGTATAGTGCATGTAATTTTCCGCGTTGCCAGCGCCGCCGCTGACAATCAGGAAGCTGAGCGCGTCGTCCGCGATGAAATCCTCCGCCATTCCTTTTCCGGCATTAAACTCCTCCTCGCTGTCCGGCCCGATGACACCCAGAAACCAGGGATCGTCCTTCACCGCGTCAAACTCCTCATCGCTGATGGAGGAAGAGCCAAGTACATAGTACATCTCATTTTCCGCGCAGGCTGCGACCTCCGTTTCCAGATCCAGCCCATAGAAGCTGATAATCCCGGAAGCGCCCTCCGCCTTCGCCTCTTCGATAAACGCAAGGCTGTCTTCGATCGAATTCAGATCATCGGACATGATAAACTCCACCGGGAAGCTCTCCGCAATATAGTCCCGATAGTAACTGAAAAACATGTTCATCTCCGGGTCGGTCTGACTGTAAACCTCCACGCCGATCTTATATTTCACATCTCCGTCAGAAGTCTCCTGTGTGGATGCAGAACCGCCGCAGGCCGCGAGGGACAGTGCGAGCGCGCACACCAGAAGCAGACTCAAAAATTTTCTCATCCTTCTACCTCCTGATAAAGGTGGCACGCCACCTGATGATTCTCCGCCACATTTTTCAGCGTCGGACGCTCCTTCCTGCAGATCTCCATGCAGCGGTCGCAGCGGTTCTGGAAGGGGCAGCCCACCGGCACGTCGAGCGGACTCGGAGCCTCGCTGTCGATGCTCTCGATCGGCTTCGAGAAATCCATATTCAGGTCGAAGATCGAGCCGATCAGCGCCTGCGTGTAGGGATGTTTCGAATCCTCCGCGACGCTGCTCCCCGGCAGCACCTCGACAATATTTCCCAGATACATGACCGCCACCTGGTGCGCAAAGGACTGTACCAGAGCCATATCATGGCAGATAAAGCCAAAAGCAATATTCTTTTCCTTCTGGAGCTTCACTAGCAGCTCAATAATATTCTTCTGCACGGACACGTCGAGAGCGCTCGTCGCCTCGTCGCAAAGAATGATTTCCGGCTCCAGCGTCAGGGCGCGCGCGATACCGACACGCTGTCTCTGACCGCCGCTCATATTATGGGGGTAGCGCGTCGCGAAATCTCCGGGCAGCTCCACGAGCTCCAGATATTTCCGTGCCACCTCTTCCTTTTCACTCTTCTTAATACGGTTAAAATTCAGCAGCGGCTCGCAGATAATATCCATGATCTTCATCTTCGGATTGAAGGCCGCCGTCGGATCCTGGAACACCATCTGGATGTTCTGCCTGTGCTGCCGCAGCGCCTCGCCCTGCAGGCCGAGGATGCTCTTCCCGTGGTAGAGAATGTCTCCCTCCGTAGGCGCCTCCAGGGAAATCGCCATGCGCATGAAGGTACTCTTGCCGCAGCCGCTCTCCCCCACGATGCCCAGCGTCCTGCCCTTGTAAATGCTCAGGTTGACGTCATTGTTGGCGATCAGAGTCCGTCCTCCGGAAGCCGGATATTTTTTTGTCACATGCTTTGCTTCCAATATCAACTCAGACAAATCGATAACCTCCCATCGCGGGAACACTCTCAAACAGGTTCTTTGTGTAAGCGTCCGACGGATGATGCAGGATCTGTTCCCGGTCTCCCGCATCCACCACACGGCCATTCTTCATAACGATAATCTTGTCCGCCATATAGGCGGCCACACCGATATTGTGCGTCACTACGATAATACTGGTGTTGTACTGATCGCGCAGCTCCATCATCTGCCGCACAATCTGCGCCTGTGTCGTCACATCCAGCGCGCTCGTCGGCTCGTCGCCCAGCAGGAGCTTCGGCTGGAAGGTCATCGCCATCGCGATGCCGACACGCTGGCGCATGCCGCCGGAGAGCTGGAAGGGATAGCTGCGCATAATGTTGTCGCCGCTCGGCAGACGCATCTTTTCCAGCATCTCCACGCCCTTGTCCCAGGCGTCCTTCTTCGACATTTTCTCATGGGTTCGAATATATTCCACATACTGGGCGCCAATACGGCGGATCGGATTGATCATCGCACCGGAATCCTGGAAAATCATGGAGATCTCCGTCCCGCGAAGCTGTCTCCATTCCTCCTGCGAATAGCCCAGCAGAGACTTCCCCTCGAACTGAATGTCTCCTTTACTCACATAACCGCCGCCCGGCAGGCAGCCGAGCACCGCGCGGATCACCGTTGATTTTCCGCTGCCGCTCTCGCCCACGATGCTGACGATCTCGCCCTGTTTCATCTCGAGGTTGACGCCTTCCACGGTGGGAGCCGGATTTTTTCCGTATGTAATCGAAACATCCTGTATACTCAGCATCGGATTTCCTCCTTCATACTACCGGGCAGCCGGGGCTTTTTTAAGAAGCCCCGATTTGCCCGCACTTCTTGTTCTCAGATTATTCCACCGGAGCCCAGTCCGTGGTAATCCAGGTGTAATCCAGCGGATACATCTCAACGCCCTGGATCACGCTGTTGTTGTAGGTGATCGAGCTGTTGTAGTAGCCGTGTACGATCGTCGCCGCGTCGTCGATCAGGATCTGCTGCATCTCGACGTAGAGCTCCGCCTTGCGCGCCTCATCCGTGGAGGTGATCATCTCCTCGTAAGCCGCGTCATACTCTGCGTTGCTGTAATAACCATAGCCGTCAGAGTTCCCGCTGTAGAAGTTACCCAGGAAAGCATCCGGATTGCCGGTCGGCACGATTACGGCATTCGAGGAAACCATATCGAAATCGCCCGATGTCTGCAGACCAAGAATCGTATCATAATCAAGCACCTGATAATCCACGCCGATGCCGATGCTGTTCAGCACCGTGGACACAGCCTCCGCAAAGGTCTGCAGCTGGCGGCTCTCAAAGGAATAATACTTGAGGTTGATGTTCTCGCCGTCGATCTCACGCACGCCGTCTCCGTCGGTATCCACAATGCCGGCGTCGTCAAGCACCTGCTGTGCCTTATCCAGATCATACTCGTAAGGATCGGTCAGCTGGTCGTAGCCATAGTCCATGGAGGACGGCAGCACGGAGCAGCCCGCGGTGTAGATGCCGCCAATGGTTACATTACACATCGTCTTGTCATCAATCGCGTACTGAATCGCCTGGCGCAGCGCGTCGTTCGCAAGCTGTCCGTTGAAGTTGAAATAGGTATTGGCAAGACGCCCACCAGCGGTGCTCTCCACCGTGTAAGCAGAATCGTTCTTCAGAGTCTCCAGATCGCTGGCCGTCGTTACGTTCTCTACCACATCCACGTCGCCGCTCTGAATCGCCATCGCCTTGGTCGTACTGTCGGTCATATAGATTGCGGTGTATCCCTCGTAAGGAACCTCACCGTTCCAGTAGCTGTCATTTTTCACAAAGGTCTTGGAGGTTGCCTCTACATAGCTGTCCAACACGTATGGACCGGTGCCGATCACAGAATCGACCACACCATCTTCATAGGAGTCCACATCGATCACCGCGAAGTACGGATAAGCCAGAATGCCCTTCAGGTTCGTCGTCACGTCTTCGCAGACAACGGTGATCGTGCCGCTTGCGTCATCTGCCGTGAAGGTCGGATTCGCAAGGTACTGAGACGGAGTAGAGGTGCTGCCCGCCGCTTCCTTCTCATACATCATCTCCCAGCTGGCGACAACCGCGGAGGCCGTCAGCTCTTTTCCGTTGGAGAAGGGGATGCCGTCACGAATGTGCAGCGTCCAGGTGATATAGTCGTCTGTCGTCGCCTCATCGCAGAGATTCTCCTGCGCAACCGCATCGATATCAAAGGCGAACAGCGTCTCGCCGACGCCGAAACGAACCAGCGACCAGGCGGAGTTGACATTGACCGACGGGTCGATGTACTCGGAGAAATAGTCGCAGCCAAAGGTGAAGGTCGTTCCCCCAGAGCTGCTCGTGCTTGTGCTGCTGTCAGAGCTGCTGGAACTGTCGGAACTGCTGGAGCTGCTTCCTCCGCAGGCCACAAGGGACAGAGTCATGGCGGCTGTCAATACCAGCGCCGCAATCTTTTTTGCTTTCATAATAAAAATCCTTCCTTTCTTTCATTTAGCTTCTGGGGTCGAGCACATCTCTTAAGCTGTCGCCCAGCAGGTTAAATACAACAACCGTGATAAATATTGCGAGACCCGGGAAAATCATCAGCCAGGGGGCTGCCGTCATATAAGCGCATCCCTCGTTCAGCATCAGGCCCCACTCCGCTGTCGGCGACTGCGCGCCGAAACCAAGGAATGAAAGTCCCGCGATCTCCAGCATCATGCTTCCGATATCCGTCGCGCCCGTGATCAGGATCGTAGGCAGCACGTTCGGCAGCATGTGCTTTGTCAGGATGTAACCGGTCTTCGAACCGGTGAGCTGCGCCGCCGCTATGTAGTCACGGTTCCGTATCTTCAGCACGAGGCTGCGCGAAAGCCTTGCGTACTTCGTCCAGCTCACAATCGAAATGGCGATAATCGCATTCCGGATATTCGCACCCAGAATACCTGCCACCGCGATGGCCAGCACCATACCCGGGAAAGAGATCATCATGTCAGAGATTCGCATGATCACCGCATCCACAATCCCGCCAAAGTATCCAGCGATGATTCCCAGCAACGTACCGATGACTACAATAATCGCCACCAGGATCAGCGCGGCGCTCAAGGATGTCCTCGCCCCGTAGATCACGCGGGAAAACAGGTCGCGCCCCATCTTGTCCGTTCCAAACCAGTGCTCCGCGCTGGGCGCCTGTACCGCGTCGGCAAGTACCGCCTCATAGGGATCATGCGTCGCGATGAACGGTGCGAAAATCGCAGCCAGAATAATCAGGAGCGCCAGCAGGGCAAATACGGTAAAACCGGGATTCTTCTTTACAAATTCTTTCAGTTTTTGCATGGCCCTACCTCTTTTCTCTCATTCTGGGGTCCAGGAATCCATAGGAGATGTCCACCACCAGATTGATCACCATATAGATCAGGGCAATCCAGAGCACATATCCCTGCACCAGATTGTAGTCCATGGACGTGATTGCGCTCACCGCCAGATTTCCGAGACCCGGATAGGAGAAAATCACCTCCACGACCGACGTACCGCCGAGCAGCGAACCCATGGACAGACCCAGCATCGTCACCAGCGGAAGCAGTGAATTCGGCAGCACATGCTTCCAGAGGATCGTGCTCTCCTTGATCCCGCGACAGCGCGCACCCACCACATAGTCCTGGTTCAGCTCCTCGAGAAATGCGGTACGCACCTGCCTTGTGTACTTGGACGCCATGGCAAAAGCCAGCGTCACCGTCGGCAAGACCAGCTTCGTCCATCCTTGTCCGGTGGATACCACAGGCAGCCATCCCAGCTTCACGCAGAACAGAAGCATCAGCAGAAGTCCTACCCAGAAGTTCGGCATCGACACACCCAGGAATGTGAAGCCCCTGACAAAATAATCGATCGGCCCGCCCTGGTGCGTTGCTGAGAGAATACCCAGCGGAATCGCGATGACCAGCATCAGAACCAGCGAACACAGCGCCAGCTTCAGCGTGGGCCAGAGTCGGGACATCATCAGTGTCAGCACCGGCTTGTTGTACGCATAAGAAGTTCCGAAATCTCCATGCAGACATCCGGTCAGCCAGTTCACATACTGCACCAGGAAAGGCTTGTTGAGTCCCAGAGCCTCTCTGGTCTGATCCATGATCTCCTGGCTGGGGATGGAGCCGCTTGCCGCGTACATGGCCTGCACCGGATCACCAGGCGCAATGTAGGTTAAACCGAAGGTCAGGAAGCTGATCCCGAAAAGTACGATGATGATCTGAAGGAGTCTTTTTAAAAGATCACCTTTTTTCACCTTATTACCTCCTCCCTGTCACATTATTTTTTCTTGTATCTGTATAATACACGGACTGAGTTCAGCACGCAGAGTACTGCGACGCCGGAGTCCGCGAATACCGCAAACCACATGCTCGCCATTCCCAGAAGGCCAAGCACAATCACCATTGCCTTGATGATGAGGGCGAAGACCACGTTCTGCATCGCCACACGCATGGCGTTCCGGGCGATTCCGATGGAGTCCGCAATGGAGGTCAGACTGGAGTTCATGAACACCACGTCCGCCGCCTCGATCGCCGCGTCCGCGCCACTGCCCATCGCCGCGCCGACATCCGCGCCGGCCAGCACCGGAGCATCGTTGATACCGTCGCCGACGAACATGACCGCGCCGTTGCGCTTCCGGATCTCACCGAGCTGTGTCAGCTTATCCTGCGGCATCAGCTTCGCGTGCACTTCCTCGATGCCGGTCTGCTTCGCCACATCCAGCGCGCTCTCCTCGCCGTCGCCGGTCAGCATCGCCGTGTGGATGCCGAGCTCATGCAACGCCTTGATCGCAGCCGGGGATTCCTCCTTGATCGTATCCGCGATGACCAGATGACCGATGAACTTTCCGTTCAGCGCTGTCAGCACCTCCGTGCCGAATTTCTCCGGCGCGTAGTCTCCGAGGTCCACCTCGAACTGCCGCATAAGCTTGCGGTTGCCGCACAGCACCTCGCCGTCCGCCACGATCGCGCGGATACCCTTTCCGGCGATTTCCTCGACCTTCGAGGGGCGCTCAATATTGACATTCTTTTCCTTCGCATAGGCGATGATACTGTTTCCAATCGGATGCGTGGAGTTGATCTCGCAGGCCGCGCTCAAAGCCAGCAGCTTGTCCGCGTCCACACCCTTTGTCGGGACCGCTTCCTGTACCTCGAAGTTGCCCTTCGTGATCGTGCCGGTCTTATCCATGATCACGGTGGTCACATTCTTGATCGCCTCCAGGGAATTACCGCCCTTAAAGAGGATACCGAGCTTCGAGCCTGCTCCGATGCCGGAGAAGAAGGCCAGCGGCACGCTGAGCACCAGCGCGCAGGGGCAGCTGATGACCAGGAAAGTCAGCGCCGTATAAACCCAGTGGTACCAGTTTCCGGTAAACAGGGACGGAACAATCGCCGTCACCAGCGCGATACCCACGACCGCCGGCGTGTAGATACGCGCGAAGCGGGTGATAAAGCGCTCCATCTGCGGCTTGGTCGCCGCCGCATTCTCCACGGAGT
Organism: Lachnospiraceae bacterium; assembly: GCA_021204285.1. Taxonomy (GTDB): domain Bacteria; phylum Bacillota; class Clostridia; order Lachnospirales; family Lachnospiraceae; genus Hominiventricola. The sequence goes on from JAJPZP010000014.1 coordinate 13,630, forward strand.
CGAGAATCTTCGTCACCATGGATTCTTCCAGCAGCTTCTCCACACGGATCTTGATCACGCCGGAGGTGTTCACGCAGCCGGAGGTCACCTCGTCGCCGTAACCCGCAGCCACCGGTACCGGCTCGCCGGTCACCGGCGAAGTGTCGATCCGGCTCTCGCCCTCGACAATGACGCCGTCCAGCGGGATCCTGTCGCCCGGGCGCACCAGAAGGATATCGCCGACCACGGCGCTCTCCGCGTCGATGACCTTTACCTCTTCACCGACCACCAGGTTCACCACATCCGGACGCATGTCGACTGCGTCCATGATGGCCTTGCGGCTGTTCTCGACCGCACGGTCCTCAAAGTACTCGCCGATGCGGTAGAATAGGATGACGCCGACCGCCTCCGTGTAGCTGCCGATGATCAGGGCGCCCACCGTCGCGATCGTCATCAGGAAGTTCTCGTCAAAGACCTGTCCCTTCGGGATATTTTTCAGCGCCGTCAGGACGATCTTGCCGCCCAGTATCACATAGGCAATGAGGCACAGGATGATCAGCGGCAGCGGAAGTTCCTCCACACCGCTGGTCTCATGAATGACTTCTACAACAAGGAAGAGCGCCGCGCCCAGGATGATACCCAGAAGTTCCAGCTTTTCCTTCGGGAATTCTTTTTTCTTCTTCCGGCTCTCCGGATCGACTGCCTGCACCGGAGCCGCAGCCGCCACCTTGCGCTCTCGCTTCTTTACGACAACCTCGGATTCGATCCCCGTACAGATCTCCTGGATAACCGGAATGAGAGCGTCCGGATCCGGCGCGGAGACACGCAGCTGCTTCGTGGAGTAGGTGATCGTCGCGTAATCCACGTCCGGCAGCGCCTTGATCTTCGCCTCCATCTTCGCCGCACAGTTCGCACAGCCTAAATTTTCAAGAATGTAGACGCGCTTCTTATTCGTCGCGTCCGGCATATCGCAGGTGCAGTTCGCAAGACTCTCGCCGCACACGTCGCAGTACTCCTCGTGCGGATGGCAGAGCTCGCACTCGCAGTCGTCCGGATGTCCCGGCACATGGCTGTGTGCATGCTCGTGACCATGGTCATGGCCGCAGCCACACTCGTCTCCATGGTCGTGTTCGTACCCGTGACCATGATCCTCTCCGCAGCCACACTCGTCTCCATGGTCGTGTTCGTGCCCGTGGCCATGATCCTCGCCGCAGCCACATGCGTCCTCATGCTGCTTCAACTCGTCTGGTGTCGCCATTTTCATACCCTCTTTGCATTCATTTTTATTCACTTGTCTGGTTCTTATGGGAATAGGAAGAACGGAAGAAATTTAAACAAAAGAAAAAACTGCTTCTTATCCATCGTAAGAATCATTCAGCGATCGATTACAAGCAGTTCTCCTGACTCAAGTTCAACGTCTCAAAGCGTCTTCCCAGATATATATTCCAGTGACTCATCTGCTTCGTGACTCCCTTTCACAGTGGCGGGACCGTACCGGACTTTCACCGGTTTCTCTATTAATCCTCTCGGAACTTGTAACGCCCGGTTCTCAAACCGGAAATTTAATTTAGTTTTCCACTCATTACTATAAACCTTTGACGGAAAATGTCAAGCATTTTGAGAAAGTTCACAAAATCAGGGACACTGCACATCGTTACATCTCCGGTGTCCCTGATTCCTGATAACTATTTCAGCAGCTCATCCTTCTTCTCCAGGATCGCCGCCTGCGCGCTCGGCAGAATTTTCAGCCCTCGAATACCTCTACTTTGCAGTGATGCTCCTTATCTTTTCGGCTGTAGCCTATCCCCACCAGCAGAATTCGCCCGCTGTGGCGCTTCTTTTCGGCCATTCTGCCCTGAAAGCGCAGCACATAGCCGCGATCCTTGATCTGCTGTATCGCAGCCTCCGGCGTGTCATCCACCTTCAGCTCCAGAATGATCCCATCCTCATCCTGCCGCTCCGGATAGAAGATAAAATCGGCATAGCCCTGACCAGCCTTGCACTCCCGCTCCACGTAATAGCTGTCCCGCGCCGCCAGGTAGACGAGATTCACGATAGCTGTCAGCTCGGTCTCATGATTATAGTTCAGAAGCGGTGTCTCGGTATCGTGCGCAAACTGCAGGATTTCTTCCATCGTCGCCGTATCTTCGTCCAGCGTTGCCTGCAGCATCCGTCCGGACTCTTTCGCAAGTCGGTAAATGTATCCCAGATCCTTTTCCCGGCGAATCGTCCGCGCGAACTCATCCATCAGCTCCTTATTAGGAATCCGTACTCTTCCATTCTCATAGTTAAGGAAGCCGTACACCACCATCGCTGAGAAAATCTCGTCCTTCGTGCTCAAGTGCATGGCCGTGGCAGCGTATTCCTCCACATCCGCCCGAACCGACTCCCCGGCGACCATCAGCGCGACATCTTTTTTCACCCCATCCACATCGTTCACAATGTAAGTGGAAATTTCGGAGTAAGGTCCTGTGGAAGTCCAGTAACTGGCGAGGCAGTTATTGGTCAACGCTTTCACAACGGAGCGCGGATTATAAATTTTCTCACCACCTGCGGTCTGATACCCGTCATACCAGTAGCGCAGATCCTCCCGCGCAATTTTCGGTTCTGACTCGAACTTCAGGTAACGCTCATACAGATCGTCCACTTCCTGATCCGTAAAGCCAAAATATTCGCTGTACTTCGCCTGCAC
>JAJPZP010000257.1 GCA_021204285.1 Lachnospiraceae bacterium
CAGGAGGCCCTTGTTTCTGGATGTGGATACCACATTTGTTTGGAAAAAAATGTATCGCAACCATACACGGCATTGATCATATGCGTGAAAAATGGAAACATGGATTTGGTTCCGAGTATATCAAAATCGGCGAAAAAATGGCAGTCAAATATGCCGATGAGATTATTGTTCTCAGTAAAGGTATACAGGAATATTTCTGGAAAACCTATAAAAGAAGAACCGTGCTTATCCAGAAGGCTATGGACGAGTTGATGGAGCATTGAACCAGCTTCGTCATCGCGCACCGTCTCTCTACGATTAAGAACGCGGATCTGATCCTCGTCCTCAAGAACGGAGATATTGTAGAAAGCGGTACGCACGAGGAGCTGCTGGCGCGGGGCGGATGCTGTGAAGCAACAGTGGATCTGTTAAATCTGTTCCCTGTGCAATTCAATGGTGAGTTGTTTATGGAGAATCTGTTCGTCAGCCGAAAAAGCTAAGGCTGATAGCTGCCGGAGTGTAGAAAGTAAACAATATCTGTTGTTAACAGGAGGGAAAGCTTGGCAATGTCAAAAATCGGCGAGATGACAAAAGAAAACTGGATTATGAGCACGTTTCCCGAGTGGGGTACATGGCTGGTAGAAGATATCGAAAACGAAGTCGTAACGCCCGGAAATGCTGCCATGTGGTGGTTGCGTAGTTTGACTTTCCCTGTCCGGTCTTTATAATTTCCTTATAGACTTTAGCATCAGACATAAGAAAAACAGAATCAGCGAAATCAGGAAAAACTCATGTTACCTCTTAACGGGGTGGGATGAGTTTTTTTCATGCCTGCAAGTCTGTATGAAAGTCGATGATGCGGGAGCAGGAAAGGAGAGAAAAGAGATGATTTTAAAACAGTATTACCGGGATGAGATCGCGGAATATGTCCGTGATCTTCCAGAGGAGAATTTCCTGAAAAGCGGATGGAGCCGTTCAGGTGTCTTACAGGATCAGGGGATTCTGGAGCAGCTTTGGACGGCGTTTCAGAAGATGGCGGAAGATTACGGCTGCGAGAGCGACTTATCGCAGATTGCGGACTGGGAGCAATTCCTGCAGAAGCTGAACCAGACGGTGATGAAGCAGTACGCAGCGCTGGAGCGCGGCGGCCGGATGGGCATCCTGATAGGCGACATCAAGAAAAAGGGAAGGCTGTACAGCATGCTTTTCGGTATCGCAAAGCCGGGGACAGTGGAGCAGGTGGTGATTAAGCAGCAATATCACTGTACATCTGACCGGACAGCTTATCGCAGCGGTTCCTTCATCCCGCTCGCGCATGAGTACCTGCTGATCCTGAGAAAAGATCTGCCGTTTACGCTGGATTACCAGATTACCAGGACGGTGCGGCTTTCGATGCAGGATTCGCTGTCCGTGACCTGGAAGGATGTGGTAGCGGCGGTGCTGAAGGAAGAGGGGAATATTTCCCTGCAGGAGCTTTACACGTGCGTCGAAGGCTTCAAAAAGTGTAAAGGTAATCCATTCTGGAAGGAAAAGATCCGGCAGACATTGTATCGGTATAATTGCTTTTCAAAGAAAGAGTCGGGGTGCTGGGCGCTGTGCGCGTAGTGGATGTTTTTGTAGTAAATTTGCAGGGCCTGTGCTATACTGGTACATAATTCATCTGAATGAAGTAATATTTACACATTGTGGAGAGCGTGATCGGAGGTGATTTGATACGGAAAATGTAAACCCGAATAATCCGATAGAGATCCGAGTGACCGGAATGAAAGCATTGACGGAGGCGCTTGGTTCTATAGGGGTGGCGAAATTTATGCAACAGTATAATATTAACTATGGAGATTATACAACGGAAAAACAGAAGAAACCGGATATCAGCTTTGATGAGATTGATAGATGCCAGAAAACCGAAGAAAGTAGGGCTGCATTGAGAGAAATGCAGAACCTGTTTGCGGATGATAAAGGTTGGGGTTCTGAGGAAGAAATGCTGACGGACATGGCAGCATCCAGAAGAGAACACCAGACGTTATGAAAAAGAGGAGAACTTTTAACAAATTTCTTCTCTTCTTGGGAGAGTGGACTCGGAGGAGCCCCTCTCCCAGACCATGGAACGGTCATTATACCATTGTCATACTCGCGTTATTGGTTGAAACTCTATTTTTACTCGCATACCCAGCCCGGCAGCTAAGCGCCGTAAGGTTTTTATGGATGGATTGCCGCCGCCGCTTTCAAATTTGCTTATATCGCTTTGGGATATGCCGGTTTTCTCCGCGAGCTGTTTCTGCGTTATTCCGGTTTCACGCCGCGCATCAATCATTGCCTGCATGAAAGAAAACTCCAGTTCCAGTGCATCGTACTCTGCCCTAAATTCAGGGTCTTTCATCTGCTCATTCAAATAATCATCAAAGTTTGTCATGATCTTCCATCCTTTCTAAAAATTCCGCCCGGTATCGTTTTGCCCTGTCAATCTCGCCTGGTGGTGTCTTTTGTGTTTTCTTCGTGAAGCCATTTGTTAAGATTGCCCTGTTACCAATGAAAAAGAAATATAATACTCGCGTTATATTATTTCCCATCTGCGCCCGTAATTCAAAAATCCCATCTCCAAGGGACTTTGACACTGGCTCCCTTAATTCGTTTCCGTTATCCTTTAATAGACTGATTGTCCTGAGCATTTTTGCTTACATTTTCACATCCAGACTGTCCAG
>JAJPZP010000086.1 GCA_021204285.1 Lachnospiraceae bacterium
TCACGGGTTCGAATCCCGTATGCTCCAGCGAAAAGCCTTGAAATCAAGGCTTTTTTTAATGCTGGTAATCAACAGGTAACCCAGTTAATATGAAGGATTGTCAGAACTCTGCGTCCACTCCGTCTCCACATGGGGGCGGCTGTACCGCTGCTCCGATATTTCACGGTAAAATGCGGCTCTTGCGGCCTCCTGATAGGGGTTGACCCATAAAGAAGCGATGCCCAGCGTGAAATCGGATAGCAGGATCCAGCCAATAAAGCTGACATCCAGCGTGAACAGCTTCCATTTATTGCCGCGCATCAGACGCTTGGACTCCGAGATCGCCTCCATCATGGAAAGGTCATAATTCTCAGCAAGAATATAGGGTGTCATTGCATAGCGGTAACTCGCGATAATGCCGGGAATCACAAAAAGCATTGACCAGAGCAGGATCATCATGCCTCGGAAGAACTGCATGCAGAAGCCCTCCCACTTACGGCGCATATGGCTGAACAGATCACTGAAGCGCGGGTCATTGTCATCCGTGAGGTTCAGGTTGAACTGTGCATAGCCGAGCGTCACGGCGCCTCCGATGATTAACACAATCAGCAGGTAAATGCATAAGACAATGAGAATACCGGTCAATGCCGGCAGGATCGCCTGAAACAGATCGCTTTCCAGGAAGGCCTCTGCCTGCTGTATAACGTTGTCATACTCCGTATCACTGAGAGCCGCCGCATCGTCGCCGTACGAAGTCAGATCGAAGCTCAGGTTGTTGCGAATCGCGGCGCCCAGCAGACCTGCTACCAGCCCCGTACCGACGCCTAAACGCCAGCGCCCACGCAGATTCTCCTTTGCAATCATTTTAAAATCTCTCGATAAAAGCATACCGTTATCTCCTGTATGTTCTGTTAAGTCCCTCAACAGGGCTATTGTAGCATTATCCGCAGCGTTCTTCAAGCAGTTTCACTTATGATAGGGTTCATGATTCCGGATACGGAAACTGCGGTAAATCTGTTCCAGCAATATGACACGCATAAGCTGGTGTGGAAAAGTCAGGCGTGAAAAGCTGAGCCGATAGTCCGCACGTGCCAGTACCTCCCGCGAGAGCCCCAGAGAACCGCCAATTACGAAGACCATATGACTGATGCCATTCACGTTCCAGCGTTCCATCTGCCGTGCAAACTCCAGAGAATCCGGTGCACATCCATCGAGCGCGAGCGCTATCACAAAAGCCCCATCCGGAAGTTTCTGAAGGATACGTTCTCCTTCCCGCATCCGGATCTTATCTTCCGCCATTTCCGAAGCTCCATCCGGCGTTTTTTCATCGGTTACTTCGACGATATTCAGACTGCAGTAGCGGCCAAGGCGTTTGGCATACTCTGTCATCGCATCTGTCAGATATTTTTCTTTTATTTTTCCTACTGCGACGATGGTAATTTTCATATTTGTTCTCCGGATTCTGTCAGTTTCCGATTGATTATAGCACAAAAAGCCTTTATAATAAACACAAACATGAAAAAGGAGAAATCTTACTATGCCATGGTGTCCTGTCTGTAAAAGCGAATATGTGGAGGGAAAAACGCATTGTCCTGACTGCGATGTGGATCTGGTGGATGAACTTCTGCCAGAACAGGAGAAGCAGGAAGAGATTCCCACGCTGACTGAGGAAGAGCAGGCAGATATTCTCGCGCGCCGCGCTGCCGCGTCGCAGGCACGCACCTATACTTCTGCTAGGGAGAAGCAGTCGGAAAACCGTTCCTCCGCCTGGACTTTTCTGCTTGTAGGCGGCATAGGGCTTGTGGTGATCACACTGGCGTTGCTCGGCGTTGTAAAACTTCCTCTGAATACCTTCTCTCTTGCCGTGATGGAAGTGATCTTTGTCATCTTCCTGATTATCGCGGCACTATCCTTCCGGAAGGTCATGCGGCTCATGGATGAAATTGCCAAGGAAGACACACTGGATGAGAAGATCTGGACCTGGATGCGTGAAAATTTGACAAAGGAGAATCTGACTGCTGATGTCGACGTGGATACAACAGAAGAACTGCAGTACTTCATTGTGTCGGAACAGATCCGAAAACAAATTATGCTGCAGTTCCCTGAAATTGACGACGCTTATGCGGAGGACGTGACGGAAAACTTTTATAACGAATTATTCCTGTATAAATAAAATGTACAATCATCTCCCTCAAAGAAGAATTCCGCCTCTGAGATGCAGTCATAGATCTCGGAGGTCAATTCTTCTCTACAGGTGACGACATAGTCCACATCTCCATTTTTAACTGTTTCATCCTGCTGCTTCATCATCTCCGGATCATTCATAAATGTTGTGCAGAAATATTTACAATCTGGGATAATTCCTGATACTGTATAAAATCCACCGTCCATGAAGTTGTAATTCAGCAGAGTGGCATCTTCTGTCTCTTCCATAATCTTTGCAAATTTATATTGTGGCATTTCAGAAAGCTCATACTGCATCAGATAAGTTCCGGATGCCGTTGTGTAAGCAAAAATAAGGCATACAACACAGACCAGTATACTGCCGCATCTTTGCAGCCTGCATGAAAGCTGTGGCAGTTTTTGTTCACCCAAAAAATGTTGCACGATTCCGGCTATTGCCATAATGTTAGAGCCGGGCGAAATCGACCACCCAGAGCCGACTGAAAATAGCCATTTTTA
>JAJPZP010000104.1:0-890 GCA_021204285.1 Lachnospiraceae bacterium
CTGCCCTTCTCTGCGCATCGAGATCGATCACTTCATCCACCAGCGGCAGCTTTTCATCCTGAAATTTATTCTTGATATTCTGCTTGACAATATCCGGATTTTCCCTGACAAATTTTAAATCTAACATTATTTCCTCCTCGGCCTGAAAAGACTGTATTCTATAATATCCGCTATTTCCGTAAAATGCAAGGCTTTCCAGGAAAAACCTTATGGCATAATATCTTTTCCCATGGCAATATTTAAGGCTTCCTGCTCTTCCTCCGACATATTGATGTAAGATTCGCCCTTGATGATCTCCTTCACATAGGCATAACAGCCTTCCCGACTGTACATGGAATTGATCAGGATACCATTATTATTTTTGTCGAGCAGTGCCAGCGCATAACTCAGTTTTCCGCTCATCTCCCGGAAAGCGTCATACTTGACCAGCCCGGTCTTCTGATAAACCGACTGCAGATTTTCAGAAATAGCTTCAATTTGCCTGCCTTTCTGCTGATCAGAGACTTCCAGCGCATCAAGCCGGTCAAACTGCTTCATCACGATGTCCTCCATGGACTCCATATCCTTCCCTCTCATAAAACGATCGTAAGAGCGGTACAGTTTTTTAAATTTACATAAAACATTAATATACAGTATGATAAGAACTACGATCAATACCGCCAGAACGATAATGAGATAGGCCGGATCGATTCCATAAGAGGCCAGATATTCTAAAATAGGACTGTTCATTGCTTTTTCTCCTTTGTGTTCTTTTTTCAACGTGTCAGAATTTCCGTCAGACGCTCGAGATCATCGATCGAGTAATACTCGATTTCAATTTTTCCTTTCTGTGCATTTTTCTGATTTATGGAAACTTTTGTTCCAAGAGAGGATTTCATTCTCTCCTCCAG
>JAJPZP010000104.1:900-2657 GCA_021204285.1 Lachnospiraceae bacterium
TCCTTATTCTCCTTTTTTTCAGGCTTCTCTTTTCCGAGTTTTTTCACAAGCTTTTCCACATCCCGGACATTCAGCTTCTCATTGAATACCCTGTTTGCGGTCTGGAACTGGAGATCTGCATCCTCAATTGCCAGCAGTGCCCTCGCATGACCGGTCGTAAGCATTCCATCGATGACCATCTGCCTTACGCGCTCGTCGAGCCTGAGCAGACGCATGGAGTTCGTCACAGCGGTCCGGCTCTTCGCCACACGACCGGCTACCTCCTCCTGTGTCAGATGGAACTCCGTCAGAAGACGCCGGTAGGCCTCGGCTTCTTCGATCGGATTCAGATCCTCCCTCTGAATATTCTCGATCAGCGAGATCTCCACGATCTCCTGATCGCTCATATCCTTTATCACAACCGGAACTTCTTTCAGGCCGGCCAGCTTTGCCGCTCTCCAACGCCGCTCACCGGCAATGATCTCATAGTAATCGCCCCGTTTCTGCACGATCAATGGCTGCAGTACGCCATGCTGCCGGATAGACTCTGCCAGTTCCTCCAGGGCCTCTTTATCGAAATTTTTTCTGGGTTGTCCACGGTTTGGTTCCACCTGGCTGATCTTCAGCTTGATTTCCATGGGCTTTTCCACCACTTTTTCCACAACTTTAACCTTTGGTTCCGGCTGCACAGGCTGTCCGGGGTCCGGTATCAGGCGGGCCAGCCCATTTCCACGTCCTCTTTTCCTTACTGCCATTCTTCCTCCCCTTTATGAAGCACTTCCTGTGCCAGTAATCGATAACTCTCTGCCCCTGCAGACTTGCTGTCATAGAGATTGATCGGCAAACCGTGACTGGGCGCCTCCGCCAGGCGTACATTTCTTGGAATAATCGTCTTGTATATCGTCTGATGCAGATACTCCTTCACATTTTCCACTACCTGGAGCGACAGATTTGTTCTCGCGTCATACATGGTAAATACGACACCCTCGATCTCAAGCTTCGGGTTCAGGCGCTGCTGCACCAGTTCGATCGTATGGATAAGCTGACTCAATCCTTCCAGCGCATAATATTCACACTGGATGGGAACCAGCACGGTATCCGCCGCGGAAAGCGCATTGACCGTCAGCATATTCAGCGAAGGCGGACAGTCGATAATAATGAAATCATACTGATCTTTCACCTGCGCTAAAGCCTTCTGCAGAATAAATTCTTTATCCTCAATGCCAATCAGTTCAATCTCCGCTCCGGCCAGATTAATATCGGAAGCGATCAGAAACTGATTTTCAATTTCCGTCTTAATAATACAGTCTTCCACATCACATTCTCCGAGAAGCAGACCATATATATTGTTCTCTACTGCATACTTATCCACACCAAGCCCACTTGTGGTATTTCCCTGCGGGTCAATATCCACAGTGAGAACCTTCTGACCAATCTCCGACAGACACGCTGACAAATTGATTGCTGTGGTTGTCTTGCCCACGCCCCCCTTCTGGTTGGCAATTGCTATTACTCTTCCCAAAGTCGTCTCCTCAATCATGGTACAGATAAATGTTGATATACTTCAGTACTTCCTCCGGAGCTTCCAGCTGCGGCAGCTCTTTTACAAAGTCAATATATTCAACCTCAATTACAGGATTATAATACTGATATTCCTTCATATTCCTTCTGACATCCGTAAACTCCGCGCTGGAAAGAATATGAATGTTTTTATTGATACTTTTTAGTGATCGGATAATATCGATACTTGTGTAACGCCCCGTCTGACTGATATACAG
>JAJPZP010000007.1 GCA_021204285.1 Lachnospiraceae bacterium
ATGTATTTCACGGCGTTTGTGGCAAATGTCAAGAGGATCACAAAGCTGGCTGAGCCGGTTACACAGTAAAGGGCTCTCTCTTTGCATGCTTTAGAGTAAATTTATGTATAAAAGCTGTTTATATATAGAGGAAAGAAAACTCCCGCTATAAAAAGTGGGAGTTTTTCAGTGCCCTCAATTATAGTGGTTTGCGGGATTTTAGCGCTTTATGTTAAGTTTGCGATCATCTCGCGGATGGTATCCACGTCCTCTTCTAGTGCATCTGCAATCTCTTCTGCTGACTTTCCTTTTGCGAGTTTCTTTTTTATCAGTTCTGTCAGCTTTTCCGCACGCCCTTCCACACGCCCTTCAGTGCGACCCTCTGCAAGGCCCTCAGTACGCCCTTCAGCATGTCCTTCCGCACGTCCTTCTGCAAGGCCTTTAGCACGCCCCTCAGCACGTCCTTCCGCAAGACCGATCTCACGTGCCTCTTCCTGCGCGTAATATTTTTCTTCCCATGCCAGCATATATCTTACCCCGACTTTCTCATTTTGTCGAACTTCCCTCACACGGTCATGAATTTTATGTATTCGCTCACTGTTCGCAGTCTGCGCCGTCTGGTCTGTAGTGTTTTCCACATAGTGGAGAAATTCTATCAGTTCCTGGGACACTTCATCATCATTCTTACCACGTGTGTTCAGAAAGATGTGGGTTGCGCCGTCTTCCAGAATACATCCCGGCACTTCCTGACAAACAGGCTTGAAGGTATAGCAGTATTTCCCGTATCCAAACAGATCAAAGGTCATGATGAGGATGATGTAAGCGTTGTTCAGAAGATTGTAATCCGGCACTCCAGGCGTCAACAGACCGGTATCAATAATGCCCTGGTAATAGCGGCTTCGCTTTGCCAGATCTTTCTTCCACTCCTTCTGCATCTCGGTATCGTACACATCTGTATTTTCATCTATGGTGAACACATCCAGCCGAACGGAACGGGCCAGCGAAGAGATGCGAACCTCTTTTTCGGTCTCCGCTTTTTTCAGGGGCGGAATCTCTCTTCCGAGAATGATACTCAGGATTTCCCTGTGAGCCTGCGGATCCTCCATGACCTCATCGAACAGAAAGCGATCGGCGAGGTTCAGTTCCTGCAATGGTACCATATTCAGTTTTTTCATGTTTCTTCTCCCTTATCTTAGCATAGCAATCCAAAATTGAACAGAAAAAAATCCGGCCGTACATAATTTTCTGCTCAAAAATGATAATTGGAATTTACCGGTGAAAACCGGAAAAAACGTATGGAAGTATAAAGACAGTATACATCGCAAAATTTTGCGTGTCATCGGTCTTTACAATTTGTTCATAATTTTTGTGAAATGTGTCCAATGAGATTGAATTTCAGAGTCACAGAGCGCCCCGGTCGTCTGACCGGGGCGCTCTGCATAACTGAAATTATCTCGCGTTCTGATAGATCTGAATCACGTCATCCTTGCCAAGCGGCTGGAAAAAGCCGATCGAGCCGCCGCCGACCTGCATACACTTCTCCGCCATATCCTCAATCTGTGCGTCGGTCGGGTTGATGCCGAGCTCCGTCATGCTGATCGGCATGTCGATTGCGTGGCACCAGTTTTCCCATGCCTCGATACCGGCGAGCGCCGTGGCATCGAGATCGTGGAAATTCTCCGGAACGTCGAAGACCTTCACCGCGAACTGTGCGAAGCGCGCCGGATTGGTTTTGTAAACATATCTCGCCCAGCTTCCCCAGACGGCACAGAGTCCCGCGCCGTGCGCGACGTTGAACATACCGCCCAGCTCGTGCTCAATCTTGTGCGTTGCGAAGTTGGTGACGCGGCCCGTGCCGGTCAGTCCGTTGTGGGAGAGACTGCCCGCCCACATGAGCGTGGCGCGCGCCTCGTAGTCGTCCGGCTTCTTAATCGCGGCCTTTGCGGCCTCACGCACGGAGACGAGGAGACCCTCGGAGATCCGGTCGATCAGCTCGACATTCGGCGTGTTGGTGAAATAGCGCTCCATTGTGTGCATCATGATATCCGAAGCGCCGCTCGCTGTCTGATAGGCAGGGAGCGTATACGTCAGCTCCGGATTCATGATCGCGAACTTCGGACGCGCGCAGTCGTGGTTGTAGGAGCGCTTCAGGCCGCCGTCCTCGATCGTAATGACCATGGAATTGCTGGTCTCGGAGCCGGCCGCGGCGATCGTCAGCACACAGCCGATCGGGGCGATTTTGTCTGTCTTTTTCCGCTTCATCAGCAGCTCCTCCAGTTCGAAATCATTTGCCAGAGAGTAACCGATGCCCTTTGCCGTGTCGATGACACTGCCGCCGCCGACCGCCAGCAGGAAGTCGACGCCCTCCGCCTTCGCGATCCGCGTGCCCTCCTTCACCAGGCCGAGCAGCGGATTCGGGACGACGCCGCCCAGATCCACATAGGCGAGTCCTGCGTCCGTAAGGCTCTTATGTACGCGGTCCAGCAGTCCGGTCTTCTGGACGTGGCCGCTGCCGTAGACGACCATAACCTTGTGGCCGCCCCAGGCCTTTACTTCCTCGCCGACTTTATTTTCCGTGTCCTTTCCGAAGATGACTTTCGTCGGAGAGTGGTATTCAAAATTTATCATGGCAGAAACCTCCTTCAGAATATTTATTTTCAGTATAACAT
>JAJPZP010000032.1 GCA_021204285.1 Lachnospiraceae bacterium
GATCTATATGAGCTGTATCTATGCCATGGAATTCGTGAGCGGCATGCTGCTGAAACGACGCGGCATGTGCCCGTGGGACTACAGCAAAAGTCCGCGGCACTATAAGGGCGTCGTGCGTCTCGACTACGCCCCGGCCTGGTTTCTCGTGGGGCTGGCGTTTGAGAGGATGCTGACGCATGACGCACGCTGAAGCATGCCGCGTATCTGATATCAGTAAAGTCGAGAATATAAATTACACCGTTTCCCAATCTTTACAACCCCAAAAGAAACCTTTATACTATGGATATATTCATGGAAAGAAAGTGCAGAAAATGGAGGATACCCGTATGACACTGGAAGCCATGTTTTAAAATATACATACAGAAATGAGGAGATCATCATGAGCGAGACATTTACCGGCAGGGTCTGGGTGCTGGGCGACGATATCGACACAGACATCATCATCCCCACCGAGTACCTTGCCCTGAAAACCGTGCAGGATATGGTGCCCTACGCCTTCTCGCCCCTGCGTCCGGAACTGACGGCGCAGATTCAGCCGGGAGATGTGATCGTGGCGGGCAAGAATTTCGGCTGCGGCTCCTCCCGGGAGCAGGCACCGGAGATCATCAAGGCACTCGGCGTGCGCTGCGTCATCGCGCGTTCCTTCGCGCGCATCTTCTTCCGCAACGCGATCAACAACGGACTGCTGCTGATCGAGAATCCTGACCTGCGGGGCGAAGTGACAGAAGGCGACACGATTGAGGTAAGCGTGGGCGAGAAAATCATCTGTAAGGGAAAGGAATTTCCGATTGCCTCCCTTCCGCAGAATCTGATGGATATACTGAATGCAGGCGGGCTCGTGAAAGCCATGCGCCGCCTGAACGGACTGGAGGGATAAAGACGATGGGACAGACAATTATTGAAAAAATCATCAGCAGAAATGTCGGATATGATGTTCGCCCGGGCGATATCGTGACGGTAAATGTCGATCGTGTCATGATCCACGACATTTTTATCCCCTTCGTCGCAGACAAATTTGAGGAGATGGGTTTCTCAAAGCTCTGGGATCCGGACAGGGTTGTCCTCATCTACGATCATCTCGTTCCGGCAAGTCAGGTCGACGACACACGACATTTCCACGCCGGTGACGAGTTTGTGGAGAAATACGGTCTGAAAAACATACACCGCAGCGACGGCATCTGTCATCAGCTGATGACCGAGGCATTGTATGTAAAACCGGGAGATGTTGTATTTGGGACGGACAGTCATACTACAACCTACGGCAGTGTCGGAGCTTTTTCGTCCGGCATCGGTTACACAGAGATGGCAAGTATCCTCGGAACAGGCACGCTTTGGGTCAAGGTCCCCGAGACAATCCGGGTCGAAATTGAGGGGACGCTTCCCCAAAATGTCACTTCCAAGGACATCATCCTCACGCTGATCGGAGAACTCCGGGCTGATGGCGCAACCTACCAGGCGCTCGAATTCTGCGGCGACACCGTACAGAGCATGAGCGTTGCGAGCCGCATGACAATGTCCAACATGGCAGTCGAAGCCGGTGCCAAGTGCGCACTCTTCACCCCCGATGAGAAGACAGCAGAGTACTGCGAAATTGAACTGACACAGCGCGAACGCTCCCTCGTCGGGGATGCGGATGCATCCTATATTCGCACGATTCATTACCGCGCGGAGGACTTTGTCCCGGTGCTGGCCTGTCCGTCCCAGGTGGACAATATCCATCCGGTAAGTGAATATGCCGGCACAGCCATCGACCAGGTCTTCATCGGCTCCTGCACGAATGGAAGGCTCGAGGATCTGCAGTGCGCGGCGGCCATATTGAGAGGAAAAAAGGTCGCCCCTTTCGTAAAGCTGATTGTGACCCCGGCCAGCCGGAAGATCTACAGCCAGGCACTGGAAGACGGTACACTTGCGATCCTCGCAGAAGCCGGGGCAATTATCACGCACCCTGCCTGTGGTCTCTGTTGCGGACGCACCGGTGGCATCTTAAGCGACGGCGAACGCGTCGTCGCGACGAACAACCGCAATTTTCTGGGACGCATGGGCACCTCGAAGGTCGAAATCTTTCTGGCCTCGCCGGCGACCGCGGCTGCCTGCGCAGTTGCAGGGAAGATTGCGGAGCCCTGATTACCAGGCTTCCGCGGAGCATACTGTGATCTCGTATCTGCACGATATGATTGTGAGACAATCTGATATGTACAGTCGACTGAAAACATACCGAAAAGAACGAATCAGGATGAAAGAAAATACCGTAATGGTAACCAGCGTAAAACTCAGGGAGGGTAATAGATTTGCCGAGACGTCAAAAACGGCTTCTGCCGATCTGCCTTATTATCATTGTTATCATTCTGGGAGCCGTCGCACTACATAGCGTCTCCCACCGCTCCCGCGGCGTCACCCTCTACTTTGTGCGGCACGGCCAGACCGACACGAACGTGGCCGGCCTGCTGGTCGGCACTTCCGGCAATCCGACGCTGACCGAAACCGGCGAGGAAATGGCTGCGCAGCTCGGCGAAGGATTGCGCGACATCCGCTTCGACGCGTCCTATTCGAGCACTCTGACCAGAGCCTACGACACCGCCTCT
>JAJPZP010000102.1 GCA_021204285.1 Lachnospiraceae bacterium
CGTGCTTCGTTGCTCAGGATCCCGGCGCGCAGCGGAAATCCTCTTTTCTTCAGTTCCCATGCCAGCAGCGTCGCCTGCGGCACGTCGAGGCGCAGGCTTTTCAGCTCCTCCACGCGGGAGAAGACCTCGCGTGGGCTGCCCTGCATTACGACCTTTCCGTCATCCATGACAAAAATGCGGTCAGCCTCGATCACTTCTTCCATATAGTGAGTAATCAGAACGACGGTAATACCGTCCTCACGATTCAGCTTCTGCACCGTGCGGATCACGCTCTTCCGCCCATGCGGATCGAGCATCGCCGTCGGCTCGTCCAACACGATGCAACGCGGATGCATGGCCATGACACCCGCGATCGCCACACGCTGCTTCTGCCCGCCGGAGAGCTTGTTCGGTGAGTGCGTGCGATATTTCAGCATGCCGACCGCGTCAAGGCTCTCCTCAACGCGCTCCCAGATCTCGTCCGTCGGAACGCCGAGATTCTCCGGGCCGAAGCCCACATCCTCCTCCACGATCGTTCCGATAATCTGGTTGTCCGGATTCTGAAAGACCATGCCCGCATCCTGACGGATATCCCACAGGTGCGACTCATCCTTCGTGTCCATACCGTCCACCCAGAGCGTTCCCTCTGTCGGAAGCAGAATTGCATTGATATGCTTCGCCAGCGTGGACTTTCCGGACCCATTGTGCCCCAGGATCGCAATAAACTCACCCGGCTTCACTTCAAGGCTCACATGGTCGACCGCCCGCTTCCTGCCCTCGACATTGCCCTCTTCATCTATATTCTCATAATCAAACGTAACATCCTTCGCACGGATCATCGCAGACCTCCGGTTTTTCCTGACGCTACCGCGTCGCTTATTAAGTATACCACGAGAGTGGGAAATTTCAAGGAAAATCAGAGGTAATCGAAAATTCCCTGCACCGCGTCCGCAATATTTATCCGTTCTGCTGTCGTGACCTGGCCCATCCTCCTATATCCGCGCGTCCGAAGGTCGAGCAGCTTCAGCTTTTCACAGCATACATAAGCCTCCGTCCCATCCAGGGAAATAAAAATATGCAGCGGGCTCTCGCTCGTTTCCCTCAGAACCGGACAGCCGATGACCTCCCCCGACTCGTTAAAAAAATCCTTACTCACCACGAGTACGGGAAATCCAATCTTTTCAACCTTCAGAATATCTCCCTGCGCCGCGCCCATCATCCGCATCACCACAGCTCCCTGCCGACAGCCTCGCCCCAGTCGGTCTCGCCGTCCAGGTTCAGCTTCCCGTCAAATTCCTGCGCCCGCTCTTCCAGTGTCCTGTGTTTAAATTCTTTTTCCAATATAATCATCCCCTCTGAAACCTTTACTTCCAGAATTTCATCCGGAAAAATATTTGCTTTTCTGAGCGCTTCCTTCGGCAACCTCACGCCCTGGCTGTTGCCCCATGCTTTTACCTGTGTCTGCATCGCTCCACCTCCATGTATATACTAAGTATATACTGCGGGTAAGGAAAACGCAAGTACGGAATTTTTCATTTTCATACACCTCATCATACCTGTCAGCCTGCATATAAAACGGAAATGTCCGCTTATGTGGACATCACGGTCAAAACTTGCTACAATAGGTTAGAAATCATATTAACAGAAAAGGAGCATATTTTCATGGCACAGAATCCAATTGTCACTTTTGAGATGGAGGACGGCGGCGTCATCAAAGCGGAACTGTATCTGGAGATCGCGCCCAATACCGTCAACAATTTCCTGAGTCTTGTAAACAAGGGTTTCTACGACGGCCTTATCTTCCACCGCGTGATCGAGGGCTTCATGATCCAGGGCGGCTGCCCGCAGGGCACCGGCACCGGCGGTCCCGGTTACTCGATCAGGGGCGAGTTCTCCCAGAACCGCTTTCCGAACGACCTGAAGCACACCGAGGGCGTTCTCTCGATGGCGCGCGCGATGGCGCCGGACAGTGCCGGAAGCCAGTTCTTCATCATGCATAAAACCTCGCCTCACCTGGACGGCGCTTACGCCGCCTTTGGCAAGGTGATCGAGGGCATGGACGTTGTGAACCGCATTGCGGAAGTCGATACCGACTACCGCGACAAGCCGATCGTGCCCCAGGTCATGAAAAAGGTCACGGCGGAGACCTTCGGCGTCGATTATCCCGAGCCGGAGAAAAAGTAATTCTGCAATTTCAGCGAAGTTTTTCCGGAAGCAGCGGCTCCCCGGCCATACGCGCGAGGGCCGCTGTCTTTTCGATTGCTTCGGACTCTTCCTCATCCTCCAGCAGCTTTCCGATGACCACCATCCGGTTCGTGCCGCTGCCCGCCAGTTCGAGCGAGCAGCTTGACAATGTGATGAGCGAATCGCCCCAGTCCAGCTCCACAGGCACGTCCAGCCAGTTTCTCTTCCCAACCTCCGCCAGAAACGTTTCCCATTCATCTTCGTCCGCAAATGTCGTGTAATCGGAGTAGCGGAACGGCTCGGCGTCTGCGTTGTCCACCAGAAAATAGGCAAAGATAATCCACCGGTGCGTCCCGGAAACTGACACCGTCTCAATATACGAG
>JAJPZP010000029.1:0-1951 GCA_021204285.1 Lachnospiraceae bacterium
GTCCATCAGGGAGATTTATAAAATCGGAAAAGGTCCGTCCAGCTCGCACACGATCGGGCCGGAGCGGGCGGCAAAACTATTTTTGAAAGACAATCAGACAGCGGAGCAGTTCACCGTTTCGCTGTTTGGTTCGCTCAGCAAGACCGGAAAGGGGCACGGGACGGATCGCGTCCTTCGTGAAGTGCTGGAGCCGACCCCGACGGAGATTATTTTCCGCACGGATATGCCGGAGCGACTGACGCATCCGAACACGATGAAATTTGAGGCGTGGAAGGGTGGAGAGGTGGTCAGCAAGCTCTGGGTGGAGTCGGTTGGTGGCGGCGATATCCATGTGGTCGGCGAGGAGGAGGATCCGGCAAAGCTGGAGGAGCTGGAAGTATATCCGGAAAACTCCCTGGCGGAGATCGCACAGCAATGTCGCCTCTGGAACTGCTCGCTCGCGGAGTATGTGGAGTACAACGAGGGCGAGGAGATCTGGGATTTTCTGGGGACGATCTGGGAGGCCATGCAGAATTCCATCCATGAGGGACTGAACGCGGAGGGAATTCTGCCGGGCGGTCTCGGCATCGCGCGCAAGGCGAAGATTCTCTACGAGAATCCCGCGCCGAACGAGGTACCCCAGGTAACGGAGGTGCGCTATGTGTCGGCTTATGCCTATGCGGTCTGCGAGCAGAATGCGGACTGCGGTACGATCGTCACGGCGCCCACCTGCGGAGCCTGCGGCGTTCTGCCGGCGATGCTCTATTACATGAAGGACCGTCGGCATCTCGACGAGCGGAAGATACTGGAGTCGCTGGCCGTGGCTGGTCTCTTCGGCAATCTGGTCAAGCACAACGCCTCGATCTCGGGCGCGGAGTGCGGCTGCCAGGCGGAGATCGGCACAGCCTGCTCGATGGCTGCCGCGGCGATGTCACATCTGATGGGGCTCGACACCGGGCAGATTCAGTACGCGGCGGAGATCGCGCTCGAGCATCACCTCGGGCTGACCTGCGACCCGATCTGCGGACTTGTGCAGGTGCCCTGCATCGAGCGGAACGCGGTGGCGGCGATGTGGGCGATCAACGCCTGCAATCTGGCCTATTTCCTGCATGATACGCAGCGGATTTCCTTCGACCTCGTCGTCAAGACGATGTACGAGACCGGCATCAGCATGAACCAGCGTTTCCGCGAGACCTCGGAGGGCGGCCTGGCGCGGATGTTCAGCAGGAGAAGACCGACGATGTAAAGCGAATCTGCGCTCCGGGTACGGAAAGCGTTTCTCGGATACCGGGCATGAAAATGGATACAGAGTGGAAGCGCAGAAATGACAGAGAATGGAAAGAAGGAAGAGCAGTATGATTTTCAGAGAACAGGCTCAGAAGCTGCAGCCGGACATTGTGGCATGGAGAAGGCAGCTTCACCAGATTCCGGAGCTGAACAATGAGACCTTTGAGACGGCTGCAGCGATCACGCGGATCCTGAAGGAAATCGGAATACCCGGGGAAGATATCCGCCCGATGGTGGATGGCGCGGGACTTGTGGTTCTGATTCACGGGAAGAATACCGGGAAATGCGTTGGCATCCGCATTGATATTGATGCGCTGGCGGAGAAAGAAAAGACAGGGCTTTCTTTTGCTTCCACGAACGGAAATATGCACGCCTGCGGGCACGACACACATGCGGCAATGGGGCTGGGAGCGGCAAAACTGCTGTTTGAGAACAGAGAATCTCTGAACGGCGCGGTGAAGATCATTTTTCAGCCGGGTGAGGAACTCTATCTCGGTGCAAAGGCCATGATTGAAGAAGGGGTGTTGGAGAATCCGAAGGTCGACGCCTGCATCGGCATCCACGGGATGCCGAATGAGGTGGCGCCCGGATTTTCCTGCGGCAGCATCTCCGTCACGAGCGGTTTTCCGGCCTTCGGTTGTAGTTCTTTTTTTGAGATGAAATTCATCGGTAAGGGCGGTCATAC
>JAJPZP010000029.1:1961-2540 GCA_021204285.1 Lachnospiraceae bacterium
CCGGAGAAGGCGGTCGATCCGGTTTTCATGCAGGCGGCCGCAATTATGCAGCTCTATGGCGTGATCAGCCGTGAGACGGACCCGGCAACGCCGGCGGTGATCTCCGTCAGCTATGTAAACGGCGGTTCGGTCGGCCGGATTGCGGAGGATATCACGATCGGCGGCGTCCTGCGTTCTCTTGACCGGGAACGCAACCAGTGGATGTTTGACCGTACTGCGACAATCTGCAAATCTGTAGCAGAGAGCATGGGCGGACGCTGCGAGTGCACGATGAGAGACGGCGTGCCGGAGACCCGTGTGGATGCGAAGCTGCTGGAGATCGCGAAAGCCTCCGCAGCCAAAATCGTTGGCCAGGAGAAGGTCGTGATTCAGACGGAAGCCGATCTCGTGGGTGAGGATTTCTCTCATTTCGCGGATCGGATCCCCTGCGTCCATATCAAGCACAGTCAGCGTTATGACGATGGTCCGAACGATTATTTCCTGCACAATCCGCAGTATGCGCCGTGCGAGGACGGCTTCTGGACCGGAAGCGGGACGCTCGCGCAGTTCGCGTGGGATTATCTGGAAGGAGAGTCATGT
>JAJPZP010000077.1 GCA_021204285.1 Lachnospiraceae bacterium
AGCCAACACACTAAAAGGATTGAAATACCGCTCATTATGGGCTTGTCTAATCAGAGGAAGCCAATGGTTGCCGGAAGCCGGGAGAAAGGACTAAAGAAATGACTAATGAAGAAAAATCAAGGGTGAAAAAATACAAATTATTTGAGGTTGTATCGGATGTAGAACATCTGGATTTTAAGAAAACCAAAGAAGAGGTTTTAGATGTGCATGATGGGATTCGCAATTATGCGGCAATACTCCATGATAAGGATGAGGACGACAAGGGGAATCTTAAAAATCCCCATTATCATATCTTTATACGCACCTTCAAATCGAACAGCTTTAAAACGGTCGCGGGATGGTTTGGCTTATCGGAAAATTTTGTAGGCAGGGTAAAGGGAAACTGGACAGACGCTTTGCAGTATCTGACTCACCAGAATGCGGAGAAAAAACATCAATATGATGAGAGCGAGGTTATAAGTAATTACGACTGGAAAGCAGAGAAAGAAAGCGCCGAAAGGAAGAAACAGTCGCGGAGACGCAAAGAGGATATTATAGAAATGATTGTGAGCGGCGAAATCCGGCAATACAACTATTTTGACTACATAACGCCACTGGAAAATGACGCGTTCAAGCAGAGCATTGACAAGGCTTTTAAATATCGCCTTGACACGATAAAAGGGGGAGACAGGGAAATGGAATGTATTATGATTCACGGAAAACCCGGAACGGGGAAAACCACTTATGCAAAGGCACTTTGCAGGCAGAAAGGATATTCTTATTTTGTCAGCAGCGGAAGTAATGACGTTCTGGACGGATATGGGGGACAGGACGCGATCATTCTGGACGACCTTCGTCCGAGCTGTATGGGGCTGAGTGATTTGCTGAAAATGTTGGACAACCACACGGCGAGTTCTGTAAAGAGCCGCTATCAAAACAAGGTTCTGGAATGCAAGCTGATCGTTATAACGTCGGTACTGCCGATCGATGAGTTTTTCAAGAACGTGTTTTCAGAGCAGAAAGAGCCAATTTTACAGTTGAAGCGGCGCTGTGGATTTTACTATGAGTTTTATGAGCAGTTTTATACGATTCAGATATTCGATGAATCGACAGGCGACTATGGGAAGAAATACAAGTATAGCAATCCAATCTATAACAAGTTCCCAAAAGTCAAGCTGACAGAGCAGGAAGTGCTGAACCATATCGGCGACATGACGGTCACGGGTTCAGAGTACATGGGAAAGGACGACGGTTTTATGACCGTGGATGATGAGGAGCTGCCCTTTGACTAAGGGAGTCTCCGAAACAGAAAGAGGAGTGGTTGCAAAATGAGCGGGCAATCGCTTCTTTTTTGCCTGAATAACAGAAAAACAGATTCCGAAAACCTGCCACCTGTGGTACAATACTTTGGAAAGGATTTTCCCAAAACGAAAGATGAGGAGTCGGGGTATGAAATGGTTTGGCAGACTGATTGAAATCCTGTTGCTTCTGGGAGCTTTGGCAGTTGTCGCTTTTATGGCGGTACTCTGGCTGAAGCCGGAGCTGCTGCCGGAGGGACTGATTCAGGAGAATGAAGTGATCGAGACGGCGGATGAGGGAGAGATTGCGCCGGAAGCGGAGCTTACAGTAGATTATCCATGCCCCTATGAGATGTTCTGTTCCCTGCCGGAAGTCGCGGAGTATGGCGAGGACATCTTTATCGGCTTGTATGGCGGCGAGGAAGATACGACGGCGTTCGCCATTTTTAAGGATACGAGCGGAGATTGCTATTATCCGTGGAATGATGGGGATTGTGAGATCGAGGGTGGGATATTCTGCGACGCGAATGGAATTGTTGGAACATTTTCAGCGGACGAGGTTTCTGTTGTTAAGAATGGCGAGGTACTGCTCCTGCAGGAATCCGCTTATCAAAATGTAGAAGCAGGCAGTTACTATCTGTTTCTGAAAATGGATCAGGGCGCTCAATATAACTCCTATTATACAGAAATCTATGATACGGCAGATTTCACGCCGGACACGCCGCTGCTTATTGAGCAAGGAAATAATTACAACACAAATTTCTTTTATCAGGATACGCCGGAGGACATCGTTCTGTACCTTGCAAATCTGGGAGAGAATACGATCGTCGGGGTACAGTGGAAACTTTCGATGGACTATATGCCTACGGAGCAGACCCTGTCGAGCGAGATGTATGAGATTTCAGAGAATGGATCTGCCGTCACGTTGAAAGCGGAAGGATTGGCGCAGCAGACGGCTGAGCGGGAATATTATTATATTCTGGTCCGGAAGGACGGGAGTACGATCAATCTGAATATGGATGAATATTGTTCGATTACCTGTCTTAGCAGCCATGATGTGGCGCTGCCCTCATTGAGTGCACCGGACAGTCTGTCCATTTCTTCGGGAGAGGATCTGGTGATCACCTGTGAGATGGGAGACGGAGAGACCTTCTATTCCTCCAATTACTGGTATGAGGAAGAGGGCGATCCTTATTATGGAGAGCTTCCCATTACAGAACTTGATATGAAGGCAGGAGAGGCTATTATC
>JAJPZP010000167.1 GCA_021204285.1 Lachnospiraceae bacterium
GATGGGGGCGGACGCGGTGCTTGTCGGCGAGGCGCTGATGCGCGCGGAGGATAAGCGCGCGCGGCTTGCGGAGTTTCGCGGCGCTGTGAGGTAGGCCAATTTGGCGTCAGGTAAAGGAAAGAGCAGGAGACAGCAGGACCGGAAACGCAGGAGAACAGGAGGAAGTGCAGATGGCAGATACCGGGAAGGAAAATTCCATAAAGATAAAAATCTGTGGCCTGTACCGCGGCGAGGATATCGAGGCAGTCAACCGGTATCAGCCCGACTACGCGGGCTTTGTATTCTATCCGCTCAGCCATCGTTACGTGTCGAAGTCGCTGATGTATGTCTGGCGGGAGCGGCTGGACAAGCGAATCCCCGCAGTGGGCGTATTTGTGGATTTGCCGGAAGAGGAAGTGGCGGACTACTGGAAAGCTGGTCTGGTTCAGGTCATACAACTCCATGGCGGAGAGAGTGAGGAGTACATCCGGAGACTGCGAAAGCTTGCTCCGGGCTGTGAGATCTGGAAGGCGTTCCGGATACGCACGGCAGCGGAACTTACAGAGGCACGGGAGAGCGGCGCGGGCCGCGTTCTGCTCGATAATGGTTACGGAACCGGACAGTGCTTTGACTGGAAGCTGATGGAGAACTGCCGGATCGAGAGACCGTTCCTGCTGGCCAGCGGTCTGCGAGCGGAGAATATCCAGGAGGCGATACAGAGCTTTCAGCCCTGGGGGCTGGATGTGAGCTCCGGCGCGGAGACGGACAAAAAGAAAGACCCGGAGAAAATCCGGAGCATCATTGAGACGGTAAGGAAATGATAGAAGGGAGACGAGGATGGAAGAGACAAGATCCAGAGGGCGTTTCGGGGTGCATGGCGGACAGTATATTCCTGAGACGCTCATGAACGCGGTGATTGAACTCGAGGAGGCCTACAATCACTACAAGGACGATCCGCAGTTCCAGGCGGAGCTGACGGAGCTGTTCAACAATTACGCGGGCAGGCCTTCGCGTCTGTACTATGCAAAGAAGATGACGGAGGACCTCGGCGGCGCGAAGATTTATCTGAAGCGCGAGGACTTAAACCACACGGGCGCGCACAAGATCAACAACGTGCTTGGCCAGACGCTGCTCGCGAAGAAGATGGGGAAGACGAGAGTCATCGCGGAGACCGGCGCGGGCCAGCACGGCGTCGCGGCGGCGACTGCGGCGGCGCTGATGGGTATGGAGTGCGAGGTATTCATGGGCGAGGAGGACACGAAGCGGCAGGCGCTGAACGTCTATAAGATGCGGCTGCTCGGCGCGACCGTACATCCGGTTTCCTCTGGCACCGGCACGCTCAAGGACGCGGTGTCCGAGACCATGCGCGAGTGGACAAGCCGCATCGCCGATACGCATTATGTGCTCGGCTCGGTCATGGGCCCCCATCCCTTCCCGACGATTGTGCGCGATTTTCAGGCGGTTATTTCAAAGGAAATTAAGAAGCAGTGTCTGGCGGCGGAGGGAAAGCTGCCCGATGCGGTGCTAGCCTGTGTGGGTGGTGGCTCGAACGCGATCGGCGCATTTTATCACTTTATTGAGGATGAGGGCGTAAGGCTGATCGGCTGCGAGGCCGCGGGGCGTGGCGTTGATACCTTCGAGACGGCGGCGACGATCGCGACCGGACGGCTCGGCATTTTCCATGGGATGAAGTCCTATTTCTGCCAGGATGAGTACGGGCAGATCGCGCCGGTCTACTCGATCTCAGCGGGACTCGACTATCCGGGTATCGGACCGGAGCATGCCTGGCTTCACGATACCGGAAGGGCGGAGTATGTCGCAATCACTGATGATGAGGCGGTGGATGCCTTTGAGTATCTCAGCCGGATGGAAGGCATCATCCCGGCAATTGAGAGCGCGCACGCAGTGGCCTATGCGAGAAAGCTCGCCCCGCAGATGGAAAAAGATCAGGTCATGGTCATCAACATCTCCGGGCGCGGAGATAAGGACTGTGCGGCAATTGCGCGCTACAGAGGGGAGGATCTCCATGAGTAATATCAGAAAAGCATTTGAAAATGGAAAAGCGTTTATTCCCTTTATCACCTGCGGTGATCCGGATCTGGAAACGACCAGAGCCGTGGTATGCGCCATGGCGGAAAACGGGGCGGATCTCATTGAACTCGGCATTCCCTTCTCCGACCCGACGGCAGAGGGCCCGGTTATTCAGGGGGCGAATCTGCGCGCTTTAAGCGGTGGCGTCACGACAGACAAAATCTTCGATATGGTCGTGGAAGTCCAGAAAGAGGTAAAGCTTCCCATGGTCTTCATGACTTACGCAAATGTGGTTTATTCTTACGGCACGGAGCGCTTCCTCGACCGTGCGGCGGCGATTGGCATGGACGGCCTGATCCTGCCTGACGTGCCCTTTGAGGAAAAAGATGAATTTGCAGGCGCGTGTAAGGAGCGTGGCCTTGATCTGGTCTCGCTGATCGCACCGACATCCCCCGAGCGTATCGCGAGGATGGCGATGGAGGCGGACGGTTTCGGCTA
>JAJPZP010000212.1 GCA_021204285.1 Lachnospiraceae bacterium
TATCGACCTGACGGCGGGAATGATTGAGGGCGCGCGCCGTCTCGCAAAAGAGAATGGCACGGACGCCGATTTTCAGGTCATGGATGCGGAAAAGACGGATTTTGACGGCGAGAGCTTCGACCTGGTAATCGCGTGCAACCTGACCTGGACGCTGCCACACCCGGCGGAGGCTTACCGCGAATGGAAACGCATCCTGAAGAAAGGCGGCATCCTTCTGAATTTTGACGGAAATTACGGAAAAGCGGATTTCTGCAGGGAGGCGCGCGATCCCTCCGGTCAGAATGCGCACCGGAATGTGAGCGACGAGCAGCTTAATGAATGTACGCGAATTCGTGAAGAACTTGGCATAAGCAGGGAAGAGCGCCCGGCATGGGATGCGAAGGTGCTGGACGCCCTGGGCTACGCGGACATAAAAATCGACTGCGAGGTGAGCGACTGCATCTACACCGGCGATCTGCGTTTTTATAACCCGACGCCGCTGTTCCTGATAAAGGGAGTGAAAAGCTGAAGAGATCACAGGTTTCCTGTACTCACTGTTCCAGCATGGCAGTCAGAAGTCCAGAATCCCGCAGGTAAATCATGGCATATATTCTCCCTTCGATATAAGAATACAAAAAAATGAAGAACTAAAATCCATTGTCTGAGCACCTGTTTTCTGCTATAGTTACCTTGATAATATCCTCAGCATCATAAAAAGGTCGAATCTTTTGCAGATACTTTTCACGTTTGAATAGCATTTCGTATTCCGCTCCTGTCTGTTGGATGCTTCCAGTATACGCATTTTTGGTGAAAAACGCAGGTTATCGCATCACTTTTTTTGATTTTCAAAAAATATGATGCGATAAACTGAAATGAGGGGAATTATCCGCGAGTCAGAAGCCGGGGCACTCTACATAGCGCCCCAGTCAGTGAGCTCTCCGGTGAAAATGGATTTCAGCTGCGTTGTAGAGATATTAAGCAAAGGATTCTCATCATTGACAATGACGGCGATTCCGTCCTGCGCGATCACTTCATAATCCAGCAGTTCTTTTTCGTAATCTTTCAGCTCTCTGGATGTCATCGCGATATCGCAGCGCCCCTGCATGGCGTCGTTCAGTCCCGAGGTGGAATCGGAGGCAGTCACTTCTATGACAGCATGAGGGTTGATGTTCATGTAGGCCTCAGCCAGTCCCTCCAGGAGCGGTGCGGCAGAGCTGGAACCGTGGATCGTGATCGTTCCTTCCTGCTGCCCGGAGAGGAAGGTCGCACTGTCCTCCACGGCTACATAGGACTGTCCTACAATCGTCTGTCCGCTTCCCAGTACATAGGTCAGAAAATCCTGTTCCAGCTCGCTCAAAGTGCCGGACCAGGCAAGAGAGAAGGGCCTGCTGAGAGAATAGGAACCATCTTGAACATTTTCCACAGAGGCTTCCGCGTCGTCCACGGTAAGAAGATTGATATTTTCGGCATCTGCCGCCGCGCTCATGGAGATATATCCGATGGCCGCCGGATTTTCGGCCACGGCCGCGATGACGGCGTCCGTGCTTTCAGCGATGACAGCTCCTTCGGTTGTATTGTCCTGCTCAAAACCAATAAGTTCAGCGAAAGCGCTTCTTGTTCCGCTCCCATCTTCTCTGGATACAACCTGTATAGCGCCAAGATTTTCCAGTCCCTCGACAGACTCAGACGAGATGTCTTTTGCGCCGCAGCCGCCAAGAAGCAGGGCGGAGGCGGCGAGGCTTAAAATCAGAATTTTCTTTTCGAACATCTTTAATTTCCTCTTTTCTGTGAATTTGCTGATTCTTTCAGGCGTTCCGCTGCCGCGGGGATATCGCCGACCCCGTTCAGAATCAGTCGCGGGCGGTAGGGAAAGTTCAGAGACTCCTCCCTGGAAGTGACGCCGGACAAAACCAGCGCGGTATCCAGACCGGATTCAATTCCCGCTACAATGTCCGTGTCCATCCGGTCGCCGACGATGGCGGCCTCCTCTGAGTGGACGCCCAGAAGCTTCAGGCCTGTCCGCATCATCAGGGGATTGGGCTTCCCCATATAATAGGCATGTTTTCCGGTGGCCAGCTCGATGGGGGCGAGCAGAGCCCGGCAGGCCGGGGCAATTCCTGTCTCGGTCGGGCCGGTCAGATCATAATTGGTGCCGATCAGTTTGGCGCCGCCCAGCACCAGGCGGATCGCTTTTGTGATCATGTCCAGACTGTAGCCGGTGGGTTCGCCCACCACCACATAGTCCGGATTCACGTCATTATAGGTAATACCCGCGTCATAGAGCGCGTTCAGAGTTCCGTGTTCCCCCATTACATAGGCGCTGCAGCCGGGAGCCTGACTGTTCAGAAAGTGCGCGGTGGCCAGAGCGCTGGTATAAAAGTGGGATTCGTCGACTTCAAGCCCCATGCGGGCAAGCTTCTGCTGCAGTTCCTTTGGCGTATACTGGCCGGAATTTGTCAGAAACAAATACCTCTTGTGATTTTTCTTTAACCAGTCCAGAAATTCTGTCACACCCGGCAATAGGT
>JAJPZP010000187.1 GCA_021204285.1 Lachnospiraceae bacterium
GCATTGGGCTTGGGGCGGCGCGTGATCTGGAGGGTGGCGACGGCTATGTGGTTTCCGTTATCGGAGATGGCGCGCTGACCGGTGGCATGGCTTATGAGGCGCTGAATAATGCCTCCCGTCTGAAGAAGAATTTTATCATTGTGCTGAATGACAATGAGATGTCAATCGCGGAGAACGTGGGCGGCATGTCGGAATACTTAAGCGGTCTGCGCACGAACCAGGCCTACACGAGTTTCAAGAGCGGTGTCGAGCAGTCGCTGAACCGCATTCCGGGCGGAGGACGCGTGGCGGATCGTATCAAGAAGACCAAGAGCGGTATCAAGCAGCTCATCATTCCCGGCATGCTCTTTGAGAATATGGGGATTATTTACCTTGGCCCGGTGGATGGGCACGATATCGGCCGGATGTGTGATGTGTTCCGGCAGGCAAAGCGTTTCCAGGGACCGGTGCTGATCCATGTTCTGACGAAGAAGGGCAAGGGCTACGAGCCGGCAGAGCGGCACCCGGCAAGATTTCACGGGACGGCGCCCTTCGTGATCGAGACCGGACTTCCGGCTCAGAAACAGAAGAAAGCGAACTATCAGGATGTGTTCTCGACCTGCATGGTGAAGCTCGGAAAGCGTAATGAGAAGGTTGTGGCGATCACGGCGGCCATGCCGGACGGCACCGGCCTGAAACGTTTTAAAAATCTCTACCCGGAACGTTTCTTTGACGTTGGTATTGCGGAGGAACATGCGGTCACTTTCGCGGCAGGACTTGCAGCGGGCGGTATGCGGCCGGTCTTTGCGGTCTATTCTTCCTTCCTGCAGAGGGCCTATGACCAGGTGCTGCATGACGTCTGTATCCAGAACCTGCCGGTCGTGTTCGCAATTGACCGCGCGGGTCTTGTCGGCAGCGACGGCGAGACGCATCAGGGAATTTTCGATCTCTCTTACCTGTCCAGCATCCCGAATATGCATATCATGGCTCCGAAAAACAAGTGGGAGCTGTCCGATATGCTGAAATTCGCGGTGGAGTTCGACGGACCGATCGCTCTGCGTTATCCGAGGGGGGAGGCCTGGGACGGTCTGAAGGATTTTCGGAAACCGATTGCATATGGAAAGAGCGAGGTCCTTTACGAGGAGGAAGATATCGCTCTCCTTGCAGTAGGCAGTATGGTGAAGACAGCGGTGGAGGTGCGGCATCTTCTGAAAGGGACCGGTTACAGTTGTACGCTCGTGAATGCGCGCTTTGTGAAGCCGATCGATACGGAGACTCTGAAAATGCTGTCAGCGGATCATAAGCTGTTCGTGACGCTGGAGGAAAATGTCTTAAGCGGCGGTTATGGAGAAAAAGTGCGCGATTACGTGCAGGAACGGCTACCGGGTATAGAGGTGCTGAATATTGCGCTGCCGGACGCCTATGTCGAGCACGGCAGTGTAGAACTTCTGTACGAGGACGCAGGAATCGACGCACAGTCCGTGTATAAACGTGTGGTGGAGCGTTACATTACCTGTCTGGCGCGCCGGGATGTGCCGATGGGAGGCGCATGATGCCGAAGACGAGACTGGATGTACTGCTGGTGGAGAGAGGGCTCGCTGAATCGCGGGAGAAGGCGAAGGCCGTCATCATGTCCGGAAATGTATTTGTGGACGGACAGCGGGAAGATAAGGCGGGAGCCTCCTTTTCAGAGCAGGTAAAGATCGAAGTCAAGGGCTCTCCCCTGAAATATGTGAGCCGCGGCGGGTTGAAGCTGGAAAAGGCGCTGGCGAATTTTGATCTGTCCGTGGAAGGAAAGATCTGCATGGATGTCGGTTCGTCGACGGGCGGTTTTACCGACTGCATGCTGCAGAATGGTGCGGCGAAGGTCTGGGCGGTGGACGTCGGGACCGGGCAGCTCGCCTGGAAACTCAGGCAGGATGCGCGCGTAGTCTGTATGGAGCGGACCAATATCCGCTATGTCACGCGTGAGGACATTCCGGAACCGATTGGCTTCGCTTCGATCGATGTAGCTTTCATTTCACTTAAAAAGGTACTTGGCCCTGTGAAGGCGCTGCTGGCGCCGGACGGACAGGTTGTCGCCCTGATCAAACCGCAGTTTGAGGCGGGGCGGGAGCAGGTCGGGAAAAAAGGCGTTGTGCGCGATCCGGCCGTACATCTGCAGGTCGTCCGCGGGATCATGGACTTTGCCGTGGAGATGGGTTTTCGGATTCTGGCGCTGGATTTTTCACCGATTAAAGGGCCGGAGGGAAATATAGAATATCTGCTTCATCTGGAAAATCAGGAGGAGGACAGCGTCTGCGCATCTCCGTTTATCGACCCGTTGGAGGTCGTGGAGCTGGCGCATAAGACGCTTGACTGATCTTATGAAAACATTTTATATTATTGCGAACAGTGATAAGGAGGAAAGCCGGAAACTCTCCGGTGAGATTGCGGATTACCTGACCGCGCACGGCCAGCGCTGCCTGATCCGTACGAGAGGGGAATCCGGTGCAGCGAAGGATTACGAGCCGCCGATCGGCAG
>JAJPZP010000121.1:0-5862 GCA_021204285.1 Lachnospiraceae bacterium
AAGCACGACAAACAGTATGCAGAGCTGTGCACAGGACAGTCTCTTTTTCATCATGATCGCCAGTTCCTCCCTTGTACAGAAAAGGGGAACAGAGAAATTTCCCCGTCCCCCTGACGTCACTCTGTACAGAAAATCTTAGTTGTCCAGCAGCTTCTCCTCGCCATTCCAGCTGTACAGCTTACGAATCTCCTCGCCGACCTTCTCCGACGGATGCTCCTGCGCAAGCTTTCTCATTGCCTTGAAATGCACCTGGCCACCTGCATCGGACATATCGAGCAGGAAATCCTTCGCAAAGGTGCCGTCCTGGATATCCTTCAGGATCTTTCTCATCGCATTCTTTGTATCCTCGGTGATGATCTTCGGTCCGGTAATATAGTCACCATACTCCGCCGTATTGGAAACTGAGTAGCGCATCCCTGCAAAACCGGACTGATAAATCAGATCAACAATCAGCTTCATCTCGTGGATGCACTCAAAGTAGGCGTTTCTCGGATCATAGCCTGCCTCGGTCAGCACCTCAAAGCCCGCCTGCATCAGCGCACACACACCGCCGCACAGCACCGCCTGCTCCCCAAAGAGATCCGTCTCTGTCTCGGTACGGAATGTTGTCTCCAGAACACCGGCTCTGGCTCCACCAATGCCGAGTGCATAGGCCAGCGCCATCTCAAGCGCTTTTCCGGTCACATCCTGCTCCACTGCAACAAGGCAGGGAACGCCCTTACCCGCCTGATACTCAGAGCGAACCGTGTGACCCGGTCCCTTCGGGGCAATCATCGTCACATCGACAAACTTCGGCAGCTTGATGCAGACAAAATGAATATTGAAACCGTGCGCGAACATGAGCATATTGCCCTCCTCAAGGTTCGGCTCGATATCCTCTTTGTACATCTTCGCCTGCTTCTCATCATTGATCAGGATCATGATAATATCTGCCTGCTTTGCCGCCTCTGCAGCCGTAAACACCTCAAAACCCTGCTCCTCGGCTCTCTTCCAGGACTTGCTCCCGTTATAGAGGCCGATGATAACATGGCATCCTGACTCTTTCAGGTTCAGCGCATGTGCATGTCCCTGGCTTCCATAGCCGATGATCGCGATCGTCTTTCCTTCCAGAAGTGAGAGGTTGCAATCCTCCTGATAATAAATTTTTGCCATTTTCTTTTCCTCCATCCATATATGTTTTAATTAAAACCGTAATCCATCAGTTCCCCGTTTTCCCCGTACATCTTCACATCCGACGTACCTCTTGAGAGTCCCGTAATGCCGGTGCGCGCCAATTCGAGGATCTCCGTATCCCCAAGCATACGAAGGAACGCGGCGAGCTTTTCCTGATCTCCAACCAGCTCGATCACCAGCGAATCCACCGAGACATCCACAACCTTGGCCCGGAATATATTCGCAATGGAAATGATGTCCTGCCGGTTGCGGTCATCGCAGAGCACCTTTACAAGGAGAAGCTCCCTGCACACGGAGCTGCCCGGCTCCAGCTTCTTGATATCGACTACATCCTCCAGCTTGTTCAACTGCTTTTCGATCTGGTCCAGTATATTGTGATCCCCTCTCGTCACGACGGTCGCCCGCGAATAACACGGATCCGCGGTCACGCCAACGGTCAGGCTGTCGATATTATAACCGCGGCGGCTGAAGAGTCCGGCGATCCGGCTCAGCACACCCGCCGTATTGTCAACGAGGATCGAAAAAACTACTTTCTGCATGTCTATCCCGCTTTCTACCAATATTTCCAGGAATCTGAAACAATCAACTTTTATTGTAGCAATGCCGCGGCCATTTGTCAATTGCCGGGCAGCATGCGCCGCGCGATCGCTTCCTGCAGCAGCCTCATATACGCCGGCGTCGTGCCGCAGCAGCCGCCAATGACCGACGCGCCGCAGTCCCACAGATGCAGCAGATGTCTCGTGAAATCCTCCGCCCCCATACTGTAGATGGCCTTCCCGGTCTCCGTGATCGTCGGCATCCCGGCGTTCGGCTTCACCACAATCGGAATGCTGACCGTCTCATGGAGCGTCTTTACGACGGCCGCGAGCTGATCCGGTCCGACCGAACAGTTCACTCCGACCGCATCCACACCCATCGCTTCAAGCGCAGCGGCAGCCTCAAAGACATTGCCGCCGAAGTACAGATTTCCATCCCCTTCGCAGGTGAAGGTAATGATCAGCGGCAGTTCACAGACTGCACGCGCCGCATCGCAAATCACCATTGCTTCATCCATCGCAAGCAGCGTCTCCGCCACCAGGAGCTGCACCCCGGCATCCGCCAGAATACGCATCTGCTCCTCATAGATCGCAAGCAATTCCGCATAAGTCGCCGTACCGGCCGGCTCCATCGCCTTTCCTGTCGTGGAAATGTCTCCTGCCACGATAACCCGGTCACCTACGTTCTCGATCGTACGCCTGACCAGTGTCCGGTTCAGCTCCTCCAGCCGATCATCAAGACCGGCACTTTTCAAAGTGGCGCGATTCGCGCCAAAGGTAGGCGCATAGAGGATCTGCGAACCTGCATCCGCATATTCACGCTGAAGCTGCCCGATTACATCCGGATGCTCGTAAACCCACCACTCCGTGGACACACCGACTGGCATACCGCGTTCACGCAGGCAGGAGCTGGTTCCCCCATCCAGCAGAACCGGCTCTTCCCTCTGTGTCAGCAGACTGAATTCCTGTCTTGTCATATCCTTACTTTCCGAGCTTTGCCTTCAGAGCAGCGAGTTCATCCTCCACTGCGGCTGTGCTGTTGTCATATTTCGCCGTCAGATCCCTGATCGTCTCTGCCTCGGAATTTCCATTCAGCTCCGCCATGGCGTTCGCCTCATCGAGCATGCGGTCCGCCTTCTCTTCCATGCGTGCAAACGCGGACATCGTATTCGCCGCGCCCTCTGCGGAAGCGCCAACCTTATTCACGCGATCCTGTGTCTTCGCGACGGCGACCTTCGCCTTGATTGCCTCCTTGCGCGAATTCAGCTCACTGATATCACGGCAGAGCTTGTCGTGCATCTCCTTCATCTTCACTGCATTGTCATGCGCGACCGCGTAGGCCTGCGTAAGACCCACTTTCTTATTCTCGAGCTGCTGCTTCTTTGCAAGGAACTGACGGGCGTAATCATCATTTCCGGCAAGAACGGCCTTCTCCGCATAACTCTGCATATTGGCGATCTCTTTCTCGCACTCATCGACCGCGCGTTTGCAGCGCGTCTCCTCCGCCATCACGGAGGCTGTCTCAGCCTTTACCTTCGCCAGATCATTCTGCAGATCATGCAGGTACTGATCAATCATCTTCTCCGGATC
Organism: Lachnospiraceae bacterium; assembly: GCA_021204285.1. GTDB lineage: Bacteria > Bacillota > Clostridia > Lachnospirales > Lachnospiraceae > Hominiventricola. The sequence continues at coordinate 3,300 of JAJPZP010000121.1, forward strand.
CTCCGCCTTATCCAGTAGCGCGTTCAGGTTTGCAGACATAATGTCACTGAATCTTTTTAAAATTCCCGCCATATCTTTTAACCTCCTATAATCCTGTAAACATCAGACCTTCTATCTGGTATGATACTACACTTTATCCCGCTTGTCACGTGAAAAACTTATGTCCACGGCAATTGCGGATGCTCGATCTTGCCGTCGCGCAGCATCAGCTCCGTGAGCGCCTCCTTCGCGGTTTTTCCCTCGAAGAGCACGGCGTTGACTTCCTTTACGATCGGCATGTCGATGTTATATTTCTGCGCCAGCGTCCTTGCGGCCTTCGCTGAATACATGCCCTCAACGACCATCTGCACCTCGTCCATCGCCTCCTGCATGGTTCTTCCCTGTCCAATCAGGAAACCGGCCTTGCGGTTGCGGCTGTGCACGGAGGCACAGGTCACGATCAGATCGCCGATGCCGGTCAGGCCATAGAAAGTCTCAGCGCGTCCTCCCATCGCGATGCCAAGCCGGGCCATCTCCGCGATGCCGCGCGTGATCAGCGCAGCCTTGGTGTTGTCGCCGCAACCCAGGCCGTCCGCCGCGCCCGCCGCGAGCGCGATGACATTTTTAAGTGCGCCTCCCAGCTCGATGCCAAGCATATCCGGACTCGTATATACCCGGAACGTCTCACTCATAAAAATACGCTGAACATACTCCGCGGTCTTTCGATCCTTTGCTCCTGCAACTACCGTTGTGGGAATGTCCCTGCCGACCTCTTCCGCGTGGCTCGGACCGGAAAGTACCGCCGCATTCGCCTGCGGAATCTCCTGTTCAATAATGTCCGTCAGAATCATAAGCGTACTTTCCTCGATCCCCTTTGCCACATTCACAATGATCTGACCATCTTCCACAAAGGGAGCCATGCTGTGTGAGGTACTTCTGGTATAGACAGACGGAACTGCCAGGACAAGCAGATCCTTTCCCTGCACCGCACTCTCAAGATCTGTCGTGTAGAGGATCGACTCCGGAAGCTTCACACCAGGGAGCTTGCTTTTGTGCTCATGCTCCTCACGCAGCATCTGTATCTCATCCTCCACGATCGACCAGACTGTCACCTCCTGTCCCTTATTTGCCAGGAGCCGGGAAATCGCGGTTCCCCAGCTGCCAGCTCCGATTACTCCGATTTTCGCCATAATGCCTATCCCCTTTCCTCTTTTTTCTGGAAGACCTTACTCTCTGTTCCGTTCAGAAGCCGCCCGATATTTTTCCTGTGGCGCCAGATCGCCATGGCACACAGTGCGGCCGCCAGTATATAAAATTCGATCCGGTGCGGCTGGTCCATCCCGTAATAGCCCCTCTGTCCAAGTACAACCAGCATAACCACCAGCTCGATTTCCACAATGATCGAGCCGAGCGATACATAACGCGTGATCCCGGTCACCAGAAGAAAAGTAACTGCCTCACAGACGATCATGATCGGCCCCAGTGTTGCGATCAGGCCTGCCGTACAGGCAACACCCTTTCCACCGCGAAAGCCGAGATATACCGGATAATTATGACCAAGAATTGCGCCTGCCGCCGCATAAAGCCGCAGCAGGGCAATGATATCCGCATAAGTCTTTCCAAAAAGAAGCTGCACCGCCACAACCGCCAGTATCGTCTTAAGCACGTCACCGAGGAAGACGATGAGACCCGCCTTCTTGCCCAGTATGCGCAATGCGTTGGTCGTGCCCGCATTGCCGCTACCATACTCGCGGATGTCAATGCCGTTCATCCGTCCGTAAATATATGCCGTCTGGAAAAGACCGAAGAGATATCCGATTGCCAGACACAGTATTCGCTCCATCTTTAACCCTTTTCCTTCCTCTCACGTATAATAAATTTCAGCGAAGTCCCGCCAAAACCGAAAGCCTCGCGCAGCCTGTTTTCCAGATAACGCACGTAGGAGAAATGCATCAGCTCCTTATCGTTCACAAAGGCCACAAAAGTCGGCGGCTTCACAGACACCTGCGTCACATAGTAAATTTTCAGCCTCTTGCCTTTATCTGACGGCGGCTGCTGCAGTGCCGTCGCCTCACCGATGATCTCGTTGAGTACGCCGGTCTGCACACGCAGCGTCTGATTCGCAATCACCCGGTCCACTGTTTCAAAAAGCTTCGGCAGGCGCTGGCCACTGAGCGCGGAAATAAACAGGATCTCCGCATAGGGGATAAAGGAGAGGACCTCGCGGATGCGCTTCGTGTATTCCCCGACTGTTTTGTCCGTCTTCTCCACCGCATCCCACTTGTTGACCGCGATAATGATACCCTTTCCCCGCTCATGAGCGATGCCTGCAATCTTTGCGTCCTGCTCGGTCACGCCCTCCGTCGCATCGATGACGACGACCACCACATCAGCGCGCTCTACCGCACTCACCGCGCGGATGATACTGTAACGCTCCAGATCTTCTTTGATCTTATTCTTGCGCCGCAGACCCGCCGTGTCGATAAAGACATACGCTCTCCCATCGTAACGGACTTCGGTGTCGATCGCGTCCCGCGTCGTACCGGCGACGTCAGAGACGATCAGCCGGTTCTTCCCGGTCAGG
>JAJPZP010000121.1:5872-8126 GCA_021204285.1 Lachnospiraceae bacterium
GTTGATGAGCGAGGACTTGCCGACATTCGGCTTGCCGACGATCGCAATCTTCGGGCGATCATCCTCTTCCGCCTCCCCGCTGCCCTCCGGGAAGTATTTCACCACCTCGTCCAGCATGTCGCCGATGCCGAGCTGGGAAGCCGCGGAGACCGGCACGGGGTCTCCGATACCGAGATTGTAGAACTCATATACGTCCGCCATGAATTTCTGGAAGCTGTCGACCTTATTTACCACAAGAACGACCGGCTTGTGCGAGCGCCGCAGCAGCTCCGCCACCTTGAAATCGGCGTCCTGCAGCCCCTGGCGCACATCCACCAGAAAGATGATCACATCCGCCGTGTCGATCGCAATCTGCGCCTGCTCGCGCATCTGCGAAAGGATAACGTCGCGGCTGTCCGGCTCGATGCCGCCGGTGTCGATCAGTGTGAAATCATAATTGAGCCAACTCACATCCGTGTAGATACGGTCGCGGGTCACGCCCGGCGTATCCTTTATAATAGCAATATTCTGCTTCGCCAGGGCGTTAAACAGCGTGGACTTTCCCACATTGGGTCGCCCGACGATCGCAACAATCGGTTTACTCATCATTTCCCTCTTTTTCTAATCTTCTTCCAGCACACTTCTCACGAAATCATTTCCGCTTGATTCTACTATGGAAATCTTCGTTTGTAAAGCGCTTTCGACCTGCTCCGTCGTCACGTCGTCGAGGAAAACGTTCTCCCCGTCCTTCATCATATTCTCCGTAATCAGCAGCCGGTCTCCGAAGACCTTTCCCTCAAGCTGCCGGATCAGATCCTGTCCGGTGATAAGTCCCGCCACCGTGATCTGTTCCCCGAAGAAATCATTGTGGACCGGCGTGACCTGAACGTGCAGGTTCGGATATTTCTCCTGTATCCGGGCGATGTGTCGCGCAAGCAGCGGCGCGGCCAGCTCCCCGGTCGCAATCGTCAGGCGGCGCTCCCGCGTATCGCCCTCGCGGTCTGCAAGCGCGACGCGCACCTCTTCCTCCAGCAGGCGCGCCATTCCGACCCCGTTCTCAAGCTGCAGGTAACCATCATAGCACGCTTCCTCAGGAAAGGGCTGCTCTGCAAGGAGATACCACTCGTCGCCTGCATGGATAAAATGTGTACCATACTCGCGATAAATCCTCTCCTGCCACCGGTGAATGCACGCGAGCACTTCCTCGGCATCCTTCTTTGTAAAGGCTTCCAGCGGATATAATCCATCCCGGTGACGGGTCAGGCCAACCGGCACGACCGAAACACTCTGCAGCTGCGGCATGAGCGCCACCAGGTCGCGGATCGAACGTTCCAGCTCCTCCCCGTCATTTATATTCTTACAGAGTACAATCTGGCCGTTCATGAGGATTCCGGCATCTTTCAGACGCCCCACCTTCTCCATAATATCACCGGCGAAGCGGTTGCGCAGCATACGGCAGCGAAGAGACGGATTCGTCGTCTGAAATGAAATATTGATCGGGGAGAGCTTGTAATAGATGATTCGACCGAGCTCCTGCTCACCCATATTCGTCAGTGTCAGGTAATTTCCCTGCAGGAAGGACAGGCGCGAGTCATCATCCTTGAAATAGAGCGTGTCCCGCATTCCCTTCGGCAGCTGGTCGATAAAGCAGAAAATACATTTATTACGACACGAGCGATAGGCGTCCATCAGTCCGTTTTCAAACTCGAGCCCCAGGTCCTCCCCGTACTCCTTCTCAATCTCATATTCCCACTCCTCGCCATCCGTTCCCCGAATGAGAACAACGATCTCCTCATCACTGATCAGATAGCGATAATCAAATACGTCCTCCGGCGTCTGGCCGTTAATCGACAAAAGCACGTCGCCCGGCTTAATCTCCAGCTCGGCAGCGATGCTCCCCGGGGCGATGGCGCGTATAATGTGTTCCATGGTGTTTTCTGTCCTGTCCCTGTATGATACTACGGATTGCTCCGTGCTTCGCACTCCCGCAATCCTAAAAACATTCAGAATCCGCTCATTTGGGCCATATATGACCCAAATGGCTACTTCCTCATGTTTTTGCGGTCCCCAATGTCATGAATTGGAACGCAAGCGCTCCATTCCTGACCTTTGGTCCCTTGTATCATACTATACAGGATTTTTGTGTGAATTACAAATATTAAGTTGACGGTCTGCGCACGTAAATGTTATAACAAGGGTAGATGAATTGTAAAAATACTGGGGGATTCTTATGGCTGAAAATTATTACGAAAATACACTTCCCATCGCTCCGTTG
>JAJPZP010000121.1:8136-15206 GCA_021204285.1 Lachnospiraceae bacterium
CCTCGTGGGTTTCCGCGGCGAGAGCAAGCAGGACTACCACGATCTTCCGAATTTCCAGGGATATCTCGAGGACAGCTATCTGTTGCGTAACGCCTGCCCCCGCTTTGGCACCGGCGAGGCAAAAGGCATCCTGTACGATTCTGTCCGCGGCGTGGATCTGTTCATCCTGGCGGATATCACAAACTACAGTCTGACTTACACCGTCTGCGGCCATGAAAATCACATGTCCCCCGACGACCACTATCAGAATATCAAGCGGATTATCTCTGCGGCGAACGGCAAGGCAAGACGCATCAACGTGGTCATGCCCTTCCTGTATGAAAGCCGCCAGCACAGGCGAAAAGGCCGCGAATCCCTGGACTGCGCTTTTGCACTCGAGGAACTGATCGCCATGGGGGTGTCCAACATCATTACCTTCGACGCCCATGATCCACGCGTCTGCAACGCGATCCCGCTTCACGGCTTCGACAGCTTCAATCCGCCCTATCAGTTCATCAAGGCCCTGAACAAATCCGCGCCTGACCTTGTGACGGATAAAGAGCATCTGATCGTGATCAGCCCCGATGAGGGCGCAATGGACCGCGCAGTTTACTTTGCAGGTGTGCTCGGTGTAGACATGGGAATGTTTTACAAACGACGCGATTACTCCGTCATCGTCGGAGGAAAGAATCCGATCGTTGCCCATGAGTTTCTCGGAGATGATTTAAACGGAAAGGATGTCGTCGTCATCGACGACATGATCTCCTCAGGGGGGAGCATGCTGGACGTGGCGCGCCAGATCCGGGAGCGCGGAGCGAAGCGTGTCTTCATCTGTGCGACCTTCGGCCTGTTCACGGACGGGCTGGACAAGTTTGACGAATATTATGAAAAGGGCTATATCAGCCAGGTCGTGACGACAAACCTGAACTATCGGACACCGGAGTTGCTCTCGCGTCCCTGGTACACCGAGGCGAATATGACAAAGTTCCTGGCCGCCATTATCGACTGCATCAATCACGATGTGACGACCGAACACGTAGACGACCCGACCGACCGCATCTATGCGTTGCTGGAGAGCCTGAAATAAGATTTAAAGCAACTGAAGAAACGCCCCCAGATTTCCTCTTTTTCCGCCGCTCGCGCGGTGAGAAAACAGCATCCCGGGGTTGCAGCAGGTACACAGATTGGTCACTGCAAGGTGTTCCTTACGGATTCCCGCCGTGAGGAGCACCTTTTCGTTTGCCCTCCAGAGGTTCAGCTGATATTTTCCGTTTTCTTTCTGATATAGCAGGTGCTCGTCTACGTTCCCGCTAAATTCCTGCCGGAACTGTGAAGCGACGTCCTCGCTGACCTCATAACAGTCCTGGCAGATCGACGGGCCTATCGCAGCAATCACATCGCCCGGCTCTGTCCCGAACTCCTCGCGCATCCGCCTCAGTGTGACCGCACCCATCCTGTGTACCGTTCCCTTCCAGCCAGAATGGGAAAGTCCGATCGCACGATGCACCGGATCCACAAAAAACAGCGGCACACAGTCCGCGTAAAAAGTGGCGAGCGTAAGTCCCGGAACATCCGTGATCATCCCGTCGACATCCGTATAGTCCTGTTCACGCGTAAATCCTTTTCCACGGTCAGTCTCCGTCACACGGCGCACATTCGTCGTATGCGTCTGATCAGAGAGCACGAGCGAAGCACAGTCAAAACCGATCGCCGCGCCGATTCTCCGGAAATTCTCCCACACGCGCTCCGGCTCGTCTCCTCTCGTAAAGCTCAGGTTCAGCGAAGCGAGATCCCCTTCACTCACACCGCCCTGCCGCGTGGAGAATCCATGCCGCACCAGATGCGTCTCCTCCAGATTTTCAAATACCAAAAAAGGCACACCCTCCTGCTCCCGCAGGGAAAGCGGGCCATTTTCACTTTTCCATTTCCACATATTTTACCTCTGATACATAAACGCGTTTTCGATATGGCGGACCTCGCTGCCCAGCACGCTGATCACATCAAAGCGACAGGAATGAGATTCCGGGATGTTCTTATGGTAGCAATAATAAGCCGCCGTGCGGATAATTCTCCTCTGTTTTCTGATATCCACGGCCTCCGCCGGATCTCCCGATCGTCCGTCGCTGCGATACTTCACCTCAACAAAAACCAGGCAGCTCCCGTCCAGCGCGATCAGGTCAATCTCTCCCTGACGGCAGCGGAAATTGCGTTCAAGGATCCGGTAACCCTTCTGTTCAAGACAGCGTGCAGCCAGCTCCTCATATTTTGCTCCCACACGGCGCTTGTTCATCGTCATATTCTATCCACCGCCCTACGCCCGAATTAAGCTTTTCCGTTCCGCCTGTCCCTTTCGTCTCCGCAGAAGTTGCGGAGGAAGCTTCTCCGATGAAGCGGGCAGGGCCCCAGTTCCTTCAGAGCCGCGATATTGGCCGCAGAGCCGTAACCCTTGTTCGAAGCAAAGAAATAGCCCGGGTATTTCTCATCAAGCGCTTCCATCATACGGTCCCGTGTCACTTTTGCGACAACGCTGGCAGCTGCAATCGAGAGACTCTTTGCGTCACCCTTAATGATCGGCACCTGCCGCTGCGGCAGGTCCGGAATTGTCACCGCGTCATTCAACAGCACATCCGGCGCGGGATCAAGTTTTACAACCGCTTCGCGCATTGCCTCATAGGTCGCCTGCAAAATATTGATCTCGTCAATCCGTTCCTGGCTCACGACACCAAGACCGACCGATACGGCCTTCTCCATGATCTCGTCATAGAGCAGCTCTCTGCGCCGCGGCGTCAGCTTCTTGGAGTCATTCAGATAAAGGATCTGACAGTCCGCAGGCAGGATGACCGCCCCGGCCACCACCGGGCCGGCCAGCGGTCCGCGTCCGACCTCATCAATGCCGCAGACGATGCCGCAGGATGCGTACTCCCGCTCATAAATACGCATCGCATCAAGTCTTTGAAGCTCCGCCTCGAGCTTCTTCTGTTTTTTTATTTCCTGTTCTTCCCTCTTCGTCATCACTGATGCCTCAGGATTCCAAACCGCGAGAGCGGCCAGATTCTTATCCATGCCCTGCCAATGATGTCATCGCGACTGATCAGGCCAACAGCCGGGTCACGGCTGTCGGTACTGTCATTCCGATTGTCACCAAGCACAAAATATTCATTCTCGCCAAGTGTAACCGGCTCCGCTGCAAGTCCGGCATTCTTAATCACTTCTCGCCCATAGGATTCAATGAGCTCCTCCCCGTCTATATAGATTTTCCCATCTGTAATCTGCACCGTTTCTCCCGGAAGGCCAATAATTCGCTTAATAAAATAGGTATTCTCCTCATAACGATAAGGAAATACGATGATGTCAAAACGCTTTGGATCGGAAAAACGATACGTCAGCTTATCCACAATCAGATTGTCACCGTCGCTTAAGGTATTCTCCATGGAGCTTCCGCTCACATAGGTGCGCTGTCCCACAAAATGGATGATCAGGAAAGTGGCCAGTACCATAGCAGCCACATAAAGCACAAAGCTCAGTATATCCCTGAGAGGTCCCCTCTCCTCTTTTTTCTTTTTTTTCATCTTGCACCTCGTCTAATCCGGGAATTCCAGCGTTATTTTTCCAAGACTTCCACTGCGGAAATCGTCCAGCAATGCCAGAGCTGCACGGGCGCAGTCGTCTTCCGCGCCCTTCAGGCGATAGCCCCGCGCCCGGGCGATCAAAGACAGTAACTGCTCATTCCTCATGTCTTCCGACACAGAAATTCCATAACGTTTCTCCAGCAATCCCGGATAATAAGTACGCAAAAACGCTGTCAGCTCCGCTGCCAGCTCTTCCATATTCAGAACGTGATCGCCCACTGAGCCAAGCATCGCCAGACGCGTCCCGACCTGCGGATCGTCGAATTTCGGCCAGAGAATCCCCGGCGTATCCAGAAGTTCCACCTGCCGGTTCAATCGGATCCACTGCGCCCCCTTCGTGACGCCCGGCTTATTGCCGGTCTTTGCGCAGGCACGGCCCGCAAAGCTGTTGATAAAAGTGGACTTGCCGACATTCGGGATACCTGCAACCATTGCACGCACCGGACGGTTCAGGATACCACGCTTCCGGTCGCGCTCGGTCTTCTCCTTACACGCTTCCTGAATAACGGTCTGGATCTCTTTCATGTTCGACCGGCTGCGGGAGTCGAGCTTCACCGCGAAAAATCCTTTTTTCCGAAACCAGGCGGCCCACTCCTCATTACGGCGTGCGTCCGCCAGATCCGCCTTGTTCAGCAGGATCACCCGTGCCTTGCCCTTGCCGAGCTCATCGATATCCGGATTGCGGCTCGAGAGCGGCGCGCGCGCGTCCACCAGCTCGATAATCAGATCCACCAGTTTTTTATTTTCCTGCATCATACGCCGGGCCTTCGTCATATGCCCCGGATACCACTGTATTTCCATCTTCTTAACTCCCGCCCTTCGGAATCGGTCCGAAATTCTCCCAGGGATAGCTCACAAACCAGGCCTTCCCGTAGATATCCTCAAGCTTCACATTCCCGATATCCGCATAGCGGCTGTCCTCGCTGGCGTTCCGATTGTCCCCAAGCACAAAGTACTCATCCTCGCCGACCGTCAGCTCCTCCTCGGCGAGCCCCGCATAATCCATCTGCTCACTTCCGATTCCGGTCGCATAGAGTTCACCGTTCACATAGACAAAACCGTCGATAATCTGGATCGTATCGCCCGGTACACCGATCACCCACCGCATGTAGTAATGAGAATTCTCATTGCCATTCGGCTTGAAGACAATCACGTCGCCGCGCTGCGGCGTGGAGACCAGGTAAATAAAACGGTTCACGAACACGCTGTCACCGCTGTTCACAGAAGGTTCCATCGCCTGCCCCACACAGGTAAGACCTGTCATAAAATAAAACACGAGCACACAGCCGATCGCAAACGCAAGCACCAGTTCCCCTGCCCAGAGCAGAGCCGCCTGTACTGCAGAAGGTTTGATTCTTTTTTTCTTATAAAAACTGAGTCCTTTTTTTCTTCTCATGGGATCTGTCTCCCCGGATTATACGGAATAGCAATAGAGGGACATTATACTTACGTACATGTCCCTCACACTCCTCAAGCAATCTCAGTGACTGTTCTTATCTGATACGCTCTTTGACCTTTGCGGACTTACCGACGCGATCTCTGAGATAGAACAGCTTCGCCCGACGTACCTTGCCCTCGCGCACCACCTCGACCTTCTCCACATTCGGAGAATGCAGCGGCCAGGTCTTCTCAACACCGATACCGTTCGACGTCTTCCTGACGGTGAATGTCGTGCGGCAGCCGGAGCCCTGCACCTTCAGCACCGTGCCCTCAAAAATCTGGATTCTCTCACGGTTTCCCTCTTTGATCTTCGCAGATACGCGGACCGTATCGCCAACACGGAAACTCGGTACATCCTCCTTGATCTGCTCTGCCTCGATCTTTTTGATAATCTCGTTCATTGTGTTCCTCCTTCATAACTCGATGTTCTTAATGCCGGAACGACAACAGAGGACCATCTCCTTCTTTTCACAATGCGTTTTATTCTATCATACTTCTATTTTCTTTGCAAGAAGATTTTATCTTCCTTTGTGAGCTGCGCGCGTTCCATCAGCTCGGGGCGGCGCTCCATCGTGCGCAGCAGCGACTGTTCCCGTCTCCAGCGATCGACATTCGCATGGTGACCGGATAAAAGAACCGGTGGCACCACCTTTCCATGCCATTCCTCCGGACGGCTGTACTGCGGATATTCGAGCAGACCGTCATGAAAGGAATCATACTGCGCAGACTCCTCATTGTGCAGGACGCCGCCCACCAGACGCGAGACCGCATCCATCACGACCAGTGCCGGAAGCTCGCCCCCGGTCAGCACATAGTCGCCGATCGACACTTCCTCATCCACAATTTCCTCAATCAGCCGTTCGTCCATACCCTCGTAATGCCCGCAGAGCAGGATGAGCTCTTCCTCCTGCGAAAACTCCTGCGCCATCTGCTGGTTAAACACACGGCCCTGCGGGCTCATGTAAAGCGTCCGCGGTCTCTTCTGCATACCGGAGACAACCGACTGCCAGGCTCGGTAGACCGGCTCGGCCTGCATGACCATGCCCGCTCCGCCGCCGTAGGGGTAATCGTCCACCCGTCCCCGATTGTTAACTGAGAAATCACGGATATTCACCGTCTCCAGAGAAAGCAGTCCCTTTTCCATGGCGCGGCCGGTGATGCTCGTCTGAAAACCATCCTGTATCATATCCGGAAACAGTGTCAACACATAAAATTTCATAGATCCAGCAGCCCTTCCAGCACATGGACGAGCATGCGCTTTTCTTCCACATTCACCTCGAGGATGCAGTCGCGGATCGCCGGGAGCAGAATCTCCTTACCCTCCGATGTCTTCACTACATACACGTCGTTGGCGCCGGTCGCAAGCACATCGCTCAGTTCTCCGAGCGTCTGTCCCTCGTCCGTGCACACCTCCATACCGATCAGGTCAGCAATATAGTTTTCATTCTCCGCAAGCGGAACCGCGTCCTCCCGTGAGACATAGAGATCCATACCCTTATAGCGCTCTACTGCCTCGATGCTGTCAAGACCCCGGAATTTCAGAATCACAAGATTCTTAAAAAACCTGACACCGTCGATCTCAAGTGGCAGATGGCCTTTTCCGGTGTCCAGCAGCACTTTCTGAAGCCGCTGAAACCTGGCCGGATCGTCTGTCGTCGGATAGACTTTCACCTCCCCGCGCACACCATGCGTCGAGGAGATGACTCCGACTCTCAAAAACTGCTCCATGCTACTGTACGATCTCCACGATCACCTTGCTGTCATCCCTGGAAGATGCGGCCTTCACTACAGAACGAATCGCCTTCGCGATGCGCCCCTGTTTGCCAATCACCTTACCCATATCAGAGGGCGCAACACGGAGCTCAAGGATTGTCGTGCTCCCCTTGCTCGTCTCGGTGACCGACACCTCGTCCGGATGATCCACCAGTGCTTTGGCGATCACTTCCACTAATTCCTTCATCGCTCTACCTCTATTTGCTGATACCCGCCAGCTTGAACAGCTTGCGCAGGGTCTCCGTCAGC
>JAJPZP010000230.1:0-3236 GCA_021204285.1 Lachnospiraceae bacterium
GGCGATATGCTGGAGCAGTATCTGAAAAAGGAGCAGTACAACGCGCTGGTCGCCTGTGTGCTGGAGCTCGACGACAGCTATCGGGTCGTCTTTGAGTACAAGTACATATATCGCATGACAGATAAGGAGATCGGGGATATTCTCGGGATCTCAGCGAAAAATGTGAATGTGCGCTGCTTCCGTGCAAGGAGAAAGCTTCAGGAAATGCTGCGAAAGGAGGCGGAGCGTTATGAAAAGGCATAATACGCTCACGGACGGGGAACAGCTCCTTGCACGCGTCCTGGAGGAGTGCCTGGAGGAGGATCTGAGCTTCGTGCCGCCGGAACGGGAGATTGAACGAAAGCACAGCTTTTCCCAGGAGTTTGAGGAGGCCATGTCCGAACTGCTGGAGGAAGAGACAGAAGAGGAGGTGGACGAGGAAGAAGAGGCGATCCGTCGGCAATTCAGGCATCGTTTTGTGGATATGGCGGCGGTTATTCTGGTGTTCTTTATCTGCGGAGCAGTGGCGATGTCGCTGCCGGACAGTTTTTTCTCGACCTCAATCTCATCCGACACGGCCGCGGAGGAGACGGCGGAGGAGACAGAAGAAGCGACGTCTGCGGAGGCCTGGGATATGGAGGATACTGCGGAAGAAGCGGCATCTGCGGAAGTCGGGGACATGGAAGAGTCCGCGGAGGAGACTTCCGGCACCGACGTCGGTGAGGAAAATGATGAGACAGTCGCCGAGCCTTCAGAAGTAACGGGAAGTACGGCGGAGTATGGCGGAGAACTGATTGACGAGGCCGCGGAGCAGGAACTTGCATCTTCGCTGGATGGGCTGACGCTCGGACTGGCTTATCCGGTTGCAGAGTTCGGCGACGCGACCGTCGGCTATTCGCTCCAAAACTCCGGGGAGGAGACGGTCAGCTACTTTAGCCTGTTAGACCTGGAGGTGTATCTGGACGGCGTCTGGTATACGGTTCCTTATCCCGGAGAGGAAAAAGGGCACTGGATCGAGCTGGGAAGCGGCATCGTGCTGGATGGTGCGCTGGACTTAAGTGCCTGGGCGCTTGACGGTGAGGCACATCTGTACCGGCTGGCGCTGCGGCTTGCAGATGGACGGATCGCCGCGGAATTTACGTTTGAGAAAGCAGTTTTGGAGTGAGGAGACACATAAGATGTGTCGATTGTAAAAAGCAGAGCAAAAAGCTCCAAATGGGAGGAGGGCATATGAAGAAGAGATTTCTGACAATCACAATGATGACACTGGTGGTTTTGGGGATGGCCGGCTGTGGCAGCTCGTCGTACAGCAGCGCTGCGGCGGACACGGCGGCCTCGTATTATCGGACGGAGGCGGCGACCGCCGAGGAGACCGTGGAGTATGAAGTGGCCGAAGATGCCGTGGAGGAGGGTGATGCGGGTGTCAGCTCCGGCAGCGGCATCGAGTCCGTGACCGATACCTCCCGTAAGCTGATCAAGACGGTGAACCTGAGCCTGCAGACGACGGAGTTTGACTCGGTGCTGGAGAGCATTTCCGCGCGGACGACGGAGCTTGGCGGCTATATCGAGAACTCATCGGTCAGCGGTAACAGTTATTATTACGAGAGCACGCGTTATGCGTACTATACCATTCGTATTCCGTCGGTTCGGCTCGACGAGTTCGTCGATGTGGTCGGGGATTTAGGGAACGTGACATACAAGAGCGAGTCCGTCGAGGACGTGACGCTCGAGTACACAGACGTCGAGAGCCGCAAGACTGCGCTCGAGACGGAGCAGGAGCGCCTGCTGGAGCTTCTTGAGGAGGCGGAAAATATGGAGGATCTGCTCGCGATCGAGAGCAAGCTCTCCGAGGTCCGCTATGAACTCGAGAGCTATGGAAGCCAACTGCGCGTGCTGGACAATCAGGTGGATTACAGCACGGTCTACGTGGACGTGGATGAGGTAGAGCGCATCACCGAGACCACCGAGAAGGGCTTCTTCGGACAGATTGCGGACCGCTTTAACGACAGTCTTTACAGAGTCGGCAAGGGCCTTCGGAATTTTGTGATCGTCTTCGTCGGCTCACTGCCGGTGCTCGTCGTGTGGGCGGTCGTGATCGCGGTCATCGTGCTGATCCTGCGCCGGATTTGCCGTGGCAGGAAGGATAAGAAGGGCGTGTTGAAAAAGAGACGCCGGGGCAGAATGGAGGAAACCAATAAGACGGAATCTGCACAGACAGACGAGGAGAAGAAAGAGGAGGGAGATGGAAATGACGAAGGAAAAAAGTCCCCTGACGACCCTGTGTTATATTGAGCAGGATGGGAAGTACCTGATGCTCCACCGTATTAAGAAGGAGCATGATATTAATGAAGGAAAATGGATCGGCGTCGGCGGACATTTCGAAGCGGGCGAGAGCCCGGAGGAGTGCCTGCTGCGCGAGGTGCAGGAAGAGACGGGTCTTAGACTTGTCTCCTGGCGCTTCCGCGGCATCGTGACTTTTACGGCAGACGACGTGCCCACGGAATACATGTGTCTCTACACCGCGGACAGCTATATGGGAGAGCTGAACATGGATTGCGGGGAAGGCGTACTGCGCTGGGTACCGAAGGAGGAAGTTATGAATCTTCCGCTGTGGGAGGGGGATCGCGTGTTTCTGGAGCTGCTGGCGAAGGATGCGCAATTTTTCTCACTGCAACTGAGTTATGTACAGGACAAACTCGTGGAATGCGTGCTGGACGGGCGGAAAAGGCTTTGATTTTTCGGAAAACTGTGCTATACTGGACAGCGGTTCAGACAGGAACATTCTGAAGGTATGGAAATGGGGAAGTATCATGAAATATGACGTAATTATCATAGGCGCCGGCCCTGCCGGCATTTTCACTGCTCTTGAGCTGGTGCGCAGCGGAGCGAAGAAAAAGATCCTGATGGTTGAGAAGGGCAAGCCGGTCGACAAGCGGCACTGCCCGAAGTCCGAGACCGGAAAGTGTATGAACTGTAAGCCCAACTGTATGATCACGACGGGCTTTTCCGGCGCGGGCGCTTTCTCTGACGGGAAGCTGAGCCTGTCCTGCGAGGTGGGCGGAGATCTGCCGACGCTGATCGGTGAAGAATTCGCGCAGGAGCTGATCAATTATACGGATAAGATTTATCTGGAATTCGGCGCGGACGGGCTGGTCGAGGGGGGGGCGGAGGCTGTGGATTTAAAGCAGCTGCCCATGAGCGCGATGCGATAGGGAATGAACAAGGTGGACGGCCAGAGCATCAAACTCGCCACGGAG
>JAJPZP010000230.1:3246-11496 GCA_021204285.1 Lachnospiraceae bacterium
AATTCGGCGCGGACGAGCATGTCGAGGGTGGCTATGAGGGCGAGGAAATCAAGGAGATCCGCAAGAGAGCGATCCGCGCGGGACTGCAGCTTGTGAACTGCCCGATCCGCCATCTCGGCACGGAGAAGGCGCAGCAGCTCTACCTTAATATCCAGAACTATCTGCTGGAGCAGGGAGTGGAGATCCTGTTCGGCACGGAATGCGAGAATATTATTCTGGAAGATGAAATCTGCAAGGGTGTGCGGATCGTGACGAAGGCAGGGGAGCAGGAGATTTTCGGCGATGAGATCGTCATTGGCACCGGACGGCGCGGCGCGGACTGGCTCGAGAAGGTCTGTGCGGAGAACGGTATCGCCCACAGGCCGGGCACGGTGGACATCGGCGTGCGCGTGGAGTGTCGCAACGAGGTCATGGAGATGATCAATAAGGTGCTTTACGAGGGCAAGCTGATCGGCTATCCGAAGCCCTGGAAGAACAAGGTGCGCACCTTCTGCCAGAACCCAGGCGGTTTTGTCTCTCAGGAAAATTACGACAATAACCTGGCGGTCGTTAACGGTCACAGTTACAAAGATCTGAAGAGTGAGAACACGAACCTGTCCATTCTGGTCAGCCACAATTTTACAGAGCCCTTCAATCAGCCGATTGCCTACGCGCAGAAGGTCGGCGAGCTGACCAACATGCTCGGTGCGGGCCACATTCTGGTGCAGCGTTACGGGGACATTCTGGACGGCAAGCGAACCTGGCCGAAGGAGCTCGCACGCTCCAATGTGAAGCCGACGCTGAAGGACGCAGTGGCCGGGGATATCACGGCGGCCATGCCTTACCGCGCGATGACGAACATTATCGAGTTCATCCGCATGCTGGACGAGGTGGTGCCGGGCTTCGCGAGTGCGGAGACACTGCTGTACAGTCCGGAGCTGAAATTCTATTCTAATAAAGTAAAGATGGACGCGGATCTCAACACGAACATCAAGGGCCTGCATTGCCTGGGTGACTCCTCGGGCTGGACCAGGGGTCTTATGATGGCCTCAGCCATGGGCGTACTGATGGGGCGCAGGCTTTTGCAACGGTAGTTGACTTTTGCGCGTTAAAGTCTTATAATCTTGTCAACAATTTCGAGCGGCGGCAAAATGAAAAGTCAGACTTTGCAGATTTATCTGCAAAAGGCTGGATTTTCATTTTGTGATGGGCGGAACACCCATCAAGTCTCAGACATATGCCGCCACAGGCGGGATATGTCTGAGACCTGTCGCTCGGAAGCGTAAAAATACTTTCAAGAAACATGGAGGAAAAGAATTATGAAAAAGATGTTGGCAATTCTTCTCTGTGCGACGATGGCTTTCAGCCTGGCCGCATGCGGAAGCAGCAGTTCTTCCACGTTGACAGAGACGACGGAGGAAGCCGCTGAGGAGGAGACAGAAGAAGCTGAGGAGACCGAGGAAGCTGCAACGGAAACGACGGAGACCTATACGGTTGGTATCTGCCAGCTCGTACAGCATGATGCGCTGGATGCGGCGACGCAGGGCTTCAAGGATGCGCTGACCGAGGCTTTTGGTGATGCGGTAACTTTTGACGAGCAGAACGCACAGGGTGATTCCAATACCTGCTCGACGATCATCAACAGCTTTGTATCTGCTGATGTTGACCTGATCCTTGCAAACGCGACGGCGGCTCTTCAGGCTGCGCAGGCCGGCACGGATACGATTCCGGTTCTCGGCACGTCCATCACGGACTATGCGACCGCTCTGGAGCTTGACAGCTTTGACGGTACGGTGGGAGGAAACATCTCCGGTACGTCTGATCTGGCTCCGCTTGCCGAGCAGGCGGCGATGCTCGCAGAGCTGTTCCCGGATGCAGAGACCGTAGGCCTTTTGTACTGCAGCGCGGAGGCGAACTCTCAGTATCAGGTGGACAATGTACAGGCAGAGCTTGAGTCGCTCGGCTATACCTGCACGCAGTACAGCTTCTCCGATTCCAACGATATCGCGGCGGTGGCGCAGAGCGCGGCTGATGCAAGCGACGTGATCTATGTCCCGACGGACAACACGGCGGCTGCCAATACCGAGATCATCGACAATATCTGCCGTCCGGCCGGCGTTCCGGTTATCGCGGGCGAAGAGGGTATCTGCGAGGGCTGCGGCGTTGCAACGCTTTCTATCAGCTACTATGATATCGGCTACATCAGTGGTGAGATGGCGGCACAGATTCTGACCGGCGAGGCAGATATCTCCACGATGCCGATCGAGTACGCGCCGAATGTCACGAAGGAGTATAATGCGGAAATCTGCGAGGATCTCGGCATCACGGTTCCGGACGATTATGTTGCGATCGCGACGGAAGAGTAATTCTGAATTTTAAAAGAAAAACATAGGACCAAAGGCGGCAGCGAGAAGGGATATTCCTCTCTCGCTGCTCGCTTTCAAAGACCTGATAAGGATAAACAGGGGAAGGCAGGAATATGAATATTGCAAGCTTGATAAACGCTCTGCCGGGCGCGGCGGCGCAGGGACTGATTTGGGGGATCATGGCCATCGGCGTCTACATCACCTTCCGTGTCCTGGATATCGCGGATCTGACCGTGGACGGCTCGCTCTGCACGGGCGGCGCTGTCTGTATTATGATGATGCAGGCAGGCTATAATGTCTGGATTGCGCTGTTGTGCGCGACACTTGTCGGCATGCTGACCGGCATGGCGACGGGTCTTTTTCACACCTTTATGGGGATTCCGGCGATTCTGTCCGGTATTCTGACCCAGCTCGGGTTATATTCTATCAATCTGAAAATTATGGGAAAGTCCAATCAGGCGATCAATGTGGACAAGTATGATCTGCTGGTTTCGCTTCGCTATGTCAAGGGCGTGGCTTTCTATAAAAATACAATTCTGATCGTGGCGGTGATCATTGTGATCGTGATTGCGATCCTGTACTGGTTCTTCGGAACGGAGCTCGGATGTTCGCTGCGCGCGACCGGCTGCAATGGCAATATGGCGCGTGCGCAGGGCATCAATACGAATTTTAACCGTGTGCTTGGCCTCATGATCTCGAACGGTCTTGTGGCCCTCTCGGGTGCGCTGCTCGGACAGTATCAGGGTTTTGCTGATATCAATATGGGATGCGGCGCGATCGTGATCGGCCTGGCAGCCGTGATCATCGGAGAAGCGATCTTCGGAAAGATTTTCCACAACTTCGCGCTGACGCTGCTGGCGGTAGCCCTCGGTTCGATCATCTACTATCTGGTGCTGCAGGTTGTGATCTGGCTCGGCATCGACACCGACCTTCTGAAGCTGCTGTCGGCGCTCGTCGTGGCAGTGTTCCTGGCGATCCCATACTGGCAGGGAAAATATTTTTCGAAACCGGTTAAGAAGGGAGGAAACCGCTGATGCTGGAGCTCAAAAATATTTCAAAGACCTTTAACCCGGGAACTGTGAATGAAAAGCAGGCGCTCTGCGGCGTCAATCTGACGCTCGACGACGGTGACTTTGTGACTGTGATCGGCGGAAACGGCGCAGGCAAGTCCACGATGCTGAACGCGATCGCGGGCGTGTGGCCGGTCGATGAGGGGCAGATCCTGATCGATGGACAGGATGTGACGAAGCTGCCGGAGTACAAGAGAGCATCATACCTGGGACGCGTGTTTCAGGATCCGATGACCGGCACGGCGGCGGCGATGAATATCGAAGAAAATCTGGCGCTGGCGCTGCGGCGCGGACAGAAGCGTACGTTGCGAAAAGGCATCAAGGCGAGTGAGCGCGAGGCATACCGGGAACTGCTCGCGGGGCTCGGACTCGGACTTGAGGACCGGATGACTTCAAAGGTCGGACTGCTCTCCGGCGGTCAGCGGCAGGCGCTGACACTTCTGATGGCGACGCTGCGCAAGCCGAAGCTTCTGCTGCTCGACGAGCATACGGCGGCGCTCGACCCGAAGACGGCGGCAAAGGTGCTTGAGACGACGGAGCTGATCGTGAACCGCGATCATCTGACGACGCTGATGATCACGCACAATATGCGCGACGCGATTGCCCATGGAAATCGCCTGATCATGATGATGGAGGGGGAGATTATCCTCGACATCCGTGGTGAAGAAAAGAAGGGCCTGAGTGTCACGGATCTGCTGAGTCGCTTCGAGCAGGTCAGCGGAAAAGAATTTGCAAATGACAAGGCGATTTTGGGTTAGTGCGCCGGGACTTTTATGGGATTTTAAATAGACAAGCAATCTTGATTGTGGTAGAATATTTCTGTATGATAAGATTTGTTTGATTCAAACAAGGAGGAACAAGAAAATGGCCAGAAAAATGAAAACCATGGATGGAAACCATGCAGCCGCGCACGTATCTTATGCGTACTCGGATGTAGCGGCGATCTATCCGATCACCCCGTCATCCGTGATGGCGGAGGCTGCTGACGAGTGGGCGACGCAGGGGCGGAAGAACATCTTCGGTCAGACGGTGCAGATCACAGAGATGCAGTCCGAGGCCGGCGCAGCGGGCGCTGTGCACGGTTCTCTTGCAGCGGGCGCTCTGACGACGACCTTCACCGCTTCCCAGGGTCTGCTGCTGATGATTCCGAACCTGTACAAGGTAGCAGGTGAAGGGCTTCCGGGTGTTTTCAACGTATCTGCCCGTGCACTTGCGAGCCATGCGCTTTCGATCTTCGGAGATCACTCTGATGTCTACGCATGTCGCCAGACCGGTGCTGCGATGCTCTGCGAGTCCAGCGTGCAGGAAGTTATGGACCTGACGCCGGTTGCACATTGCGCTGCGATCAAGGGCAAGATTCCGTTCATCAACTTCTTCGATGGATTCCGTACCTCTCACGAGATCCAGAAGATTGAGACCTGGGCCTATGAGGATTTGAAGGATATGGTGGACATGGATGCCATCGACGCGTTCCGCAAGAATGCCCTGAATCCGAATCATCCCTGCCAGAGAGGTTCCGCGCAGAACCCGGATATCTTCTTCCAGGCACGTGAGGCCTGCAACCCCTACTACGATGCGATGCCCGCGATCGTGCAGGAGTACATGGACAAGGTCAATGCAAAGATCGGTACCGATTATAAGCTCTTCAACTATTACGGAGCTCCGGACGCGGAGAAGATCATCATCGCGATGGGTTCTGTCTGCGACACGATCGAGGAGACGATCGACTACCTGATGGCTTCCGGCGAGAAGGTCGGCGTTGTGAAGGTACGTCTTTACAGACCGTTCTGCCCGAAGGCTCTCGTGGACGCGATCCCGGAGACGGTAAAGCAGATCAGCGTTCTTGACAGAACAAAGGAGCCGGGCTCTCTCGGCGAGCCGCTGTATCTCGATGTTGTGGCTGCCCTCAAGGGAACGAAGTTCAATGATACCCCGATCTATACCGGACGTTACGGTCTTGGATCCAAGGATACGACTCCGGCGCAGATCGTGGCTGTTTACCAGAATACGGAGAAGAAGAGATTCACGATCGGTATCGTGGATGACGTGACGAATCTTTCACTCGAGACCGGCGCTCCGCTGGTGACGACGCCGGAAGGCACGACGAACTGCAAGTTCTGGGGTCTTGGTGCGGACGGCACAGTCGGCGCGAACAAGAACTCTATCAAGATCATCGGCGACAATACCGACATGTACGCGCAGGCGTATTTTGACTATGACTCCAAGAAGTCCGGCGGTGTGACGATGTCCCATCTGCGCTTCGGCAAGAAGCCGATCAAGTCCACCTACCTGATCCATAAGGCAGATTTCGTGGCCTGCCACAACCCGTCCTATGTGCGCAAGTACAACATGGTGCAGGAGCTGGTCGACGGCGGCACCTTCCTGCTGAACTGTCCGTGGGATATGGAAGGCCTTGAGACTCACCTTCCGGGACAGGTAAAAGCGTTTATTGCAAATCATAATATCAAGTTCTACACGATAGACGGTGTAAAGATCGGTATCGAGACCGGCATGGGGCCGACCAGGATCAACACGATCCTTCAGTCCGCTTTCTTCAAGCTGACCGGTATCATTCCGGAGGATCAGGCGATCGATCTGATGAAGGCTGCCGCGAAGGCTACATATGGCCGCAAGGGCGATGATGTTGTGCAGAAGAACTGGGCTGCGATTGATGCCGGCGCACAGCAGGTCGTCGAGATCAAGGTTCCGGAGAGCTGGAAGAGTGCGGCTGACGAGGGACTCAATGTCACCGTTGCTACGGAGGGCAGAGAGGACGTTGTAGAGTTTGTTAACACGATCCAGGCAAAGGTCAATGCGCAGGAGGGTAATACCCTTCCGGTGTCCGCATTTAAGAACTATGTAGACGGTACGACCCCGTCCGGAGCTTCTGCTTATGAGAAGCGCGGCATCGCGGTCAACGTTCCGGTGTGGAATCCGGACAACTGTATCCAGTGTAATCAGTGTTCCTTTGTCTGCCCGCACGCGGTGATCCGTCCGGTGGCGATGACCGAGGCAGAGGCTGCCGCGGCTCCGGAAGGCATGAAGATGCTTCCGATGACCGGTATGCCGGACAAGAAGTTCGCGATCGTGATGTCCTCTCTGGACTGCACGGGCTGCGGCTCCTGCGCGAATGTCTGCCCGGGCAAGAAGGGCGCGAAGGCTCTTACGATGGAAGGTCTCGAGGCAAATCTCGACCTGCAGAAGGGCTTCGACTATGCAGTGATGCTGCCTGAGAAGACGGATGTCATTGAGAAATTCAAAGAGACGACGGTTAAGGGTTCCCAGTTCAAGACCCCGCTGCTCGAATTCTCGGGTGCCTGCGCGGGCTGTGGCGAGACTCCGTACGCGAAGCTGATTACGCAGCTCTTCGGCGATCATATGTACATCGCGAACGCGACCGGCTGCTCTTCGATCTGGGGCAACTCCTCACCGTCCACACCTTACACCGTGAACCAGGCGGGCAAGGGACCGGCGTGGTCCAACTCCCTGTTTGAGGATGCGGCTGAGTTCGGTTATGGTATGCTGCTTGCGCAGAACGCGATCCGCGATGGCCTGAAGACGAAGGTCCAGGCGGCGATCGACTGCGACTGCTGCGGCGCGGATGTGAAAGCTGCCGCTCAGGAGTGGCTCGACACCTTTAGCGTCGGCGTGACGAATGGCGCTGCTACGGACAAGCTCATCGCGGCCTGCGAGGCCTGTGGCTGTGACGAGTGCCAGGAGATTCTGAAGAATAAGGACTTCCTCGCGAAGAAGTCGCAGTGGATCTTCGGTGGCGACGGCTGGGGCTACGACATCGGCTTCGGCGGCGTGGATCATGTGATCGCGTCCGGCAAGGATATCAACGTGATGGTCTTCGATACCGAGGTGTATTCCAATACGGGCGGACAGTCCTCCAAGGCTACCCCGACTGGCGCGATCGCGCAGTTCGCTGCGGGCGGCAAGGAGACCAAGAAGAAGGATCTTGCTTCTATCGCGATGAGCTATGGTTATGTGTATGTCGCTCAGATTTCCATGGGCGCGAACTACAACCAGTGTGTGAAAGCGATTGCGGAGGCTGAGGCTTATCCGGGACCGTCGCTCATCATCGCTTACGCTCCGTGTATCAACCACGGTATCAAGAAGGGCATGAGCAAGGCGCAGACCGAGGAGAAGCTGGCGGTCGAGGCAGGCTACTGGCACTGCTTCCGCTTCAATCCGGCGCTTGCGGCTGAGGGCAAGGATGCGTTCACCCTGGATTCCAAGGAACCGACCGGAGATTATCAGGAATTCCTGGACGGCGAGGTCCGCTACAACGCTCTGAAGCGTGCGAATCCGGAGCGTGCGGCGAAGCTCTTCGCGAAGAACGAGAGCGAGGCGAAGGCGCGTTACGCATACCTGAACAAGCTGAAGACGCTCTACGGCGCGGACAAGGCAGAGTAATTCAGGCTATAATCAATACAAAGGAAGGAGTCGGCGGCTTTTCGCCGGCTCCTTTTTAAACAGGAGGAGCATACGACATGAAACAACCGACTCTGGTCATCATGGCTGCCGGGATGGGCAGCCGTTACGGCGGTCTCAAGCAGATTGAACCGGTTGACCCGCAGGGGCATATCATCATGGATTTTTCGATTTATGATGCCGTGCAGGCGGGTTTTGGAAAAGTCGTCTTTATTATTAAGAAGGAAAATGAGGCAGATTTTCGCGCAAGCATCGGAGAGAGGATGGCGCGGCAGATCCCGGTCGAATATGTTTTCCAGGATCTTCACAATCTGCCGGAAGGCTATGCAGTGCCGGAAGGACGCGTAAAGCCCTGGGGCACCGGACACGCGGTGCTATCCTGCCTTGCCGTGGTGGAT
>JAJPZP010000230.1:11506-15102 GCA_021204285.1 Lachnospiraceae bacterium
TTATCAATGCTGACGATTATTACGGGCAGGAGGCCTTTCACCTTATCCATGATTTTCTTGTGGGTCATGAGGATGGGGAGAACTATCAGTATGCGATGGTCGGCTACCTCCTGAAGAATACGCTGACCGAGCACGGGCATGTGGCGAGGGGCGTCTGTGAGACCAGTGAGGAAGGAAAGCTTCTTGCGATTACGGAGCGGACACATATCGAAAGGCGTCCGGACGGTCCAGCTTACACGGAGGATGACGGGGCGAGCTGGTACGCGCTCCCGGAGAATGCTCCCGTTTCAATGAATCTTTGGGGGTTCACACCGAGTATCCTGCGAGAGCTGAAGGAACGCTTTCCGGCATTTCTGGATAAAGGCCTGAAAGAAAATCCGCTGAAATGCGAGTATTTCCTGCCCTTCGTCGTGGACGAGCTGATCCGGGAGGGAAAGGCGGAGGTCACTGTCCTGAAATCCCATGACCGCTGGCACGGGGTCACTTACAAGGAGGACAAGCCGGTCGTCGTGGCCGCGTTGCAGGCGCTGAAGGACACCGGACGGTACCCGCAGGAACTCTGGCCACAGTCTTGAAGCGCAGCCGCCCAGGTCGGTATCCTGCTTCAGACCATTGTGAGACGCCGGCACTTAGCGAAGTCGAGCCTTCAGGCGAAGGCTGAGTTTAGTACCGTTGCATCTCACACTGAGCGAGAGCGAGTCTGAGGCAGGATACCGACCTGGGCGGCTACGCTTCGGCTGTGGGTCAGTTTCCCGAAACCTTCTTGACACCGGCATGACGAAAGCTTATCATAGGACCAATGAATTTTTTAAAGGATAACCTGAGAAAGATAAGAGAATATATCGCGGACGCCCCTCTGGCTCTCAAAGCATCGATCGCTTATATGGTGGTCAATTTCATGCAAAAGGGAGTCTCTTTTCTGACCGCACCCATTTTTACGAGAGTCCTGTCAACGGCAGATTATGGAAAAGTCTCGGTCTATACATCCTGGGTCGAGATCATGGGGATGTTCGCCATGTTCGGCGTCTATGACAATGTCTATAACAATGGATATCTGGAGTATGAGCACGATCGGAATAACATGACATGGTCGATGCTTCTGTTCTCTAATTTTATGACCTGTGTAACCTTCCTGGTCGTGTGGTTCGTCAACCATTCGGTTTATCACTTTCTGCAGGTGTCGGATATTCTGCTTTGTTTTATGTTTCTCTGCTTTCTGTTTGAACCGGCCTTTGAGTTCTGGAAGATTCAGCAGAGGTTTCACTACCGTTACAAGGCGGCCTGCGTCTACGCGATCTTCGTGATGATCGGATCGCCGATCTTCGCGCTGAGCGGTATTTTTCTGTTCCCGGGTTATAAGGTAGAGGCGCGGATCATCGGCGCGCAGCTTGTCACCGTCCTGTTGGGAATCTGCTGTTATGCGCTGGAGTGGTTCCGGAGCAATAAGAAGGTCGATTTCAAATACTGGAAGTACACATTTACGTTCAATCTGCCGTTGTTTCCCTATATGATTTCCGCGTTCATTCTGAATTGCTGCGACCGGATCATGATATCTTATATGGAAGGCGACTCTGCCGCGGGTATCTACAGTATCGCCTATACGGCGGCGGCCATTGTGGGCATCGTATGGACATCGATTAATTCAGCCATGATGCCGATCATCTACAAGCGCTGTTACGACAACCGTATGGACACCCTGTCAGATATTCTGCTTCCACTGCAGACCTTTTACGGGATCGTATGTGTTACGGTCATGGCGCTGGCGCCGGAGGTGATCCGTTTCCTGGCCCCATCGAGCTACGGTGACGGTATGTACGCGGTCCCGGCAATTATCGCGGGAACCTTTTTCAACACTGGCTACAGCATCTTCTCGATTCCCATTATCGCGCAGAAGAAACAGAAGTATGTCACCTATGTGGGTGTGTTTACTTCTATTTTAAATATTATACTGAATCTGCTGCTTATACCCCGTTTCGGTTATCTTGCAGCGGGCTACACGACGCTTGCGAGTTATTTTATCCAGTATATTGGAACCTATATTTTCCTGCCGGGGATTCTGGGCGAAAGGATATACCGGAAGGACAGAATCGCGGTAAATTCTGCGCTGGTTGTTGCTTCCGCGATTATTTTCCCGCTGATTTATCGTTGGCTGTGGATCCGCTATCTGCTGCTTGCGGCTTTATATGATCTGGAAGAACCGGAATGTGCTGCTGAGGCTGCGCGGTCGCGATTTTTCGTAACAGTTCAGAGCAGCAGTAAAGTGGAAACACAGGCTTTGCAGGTTTATCTGCGAAAGGCCGTTCTGGCTTGACACCAGAATCGGAAAAGCGTATCATAATGGAAATGGGTTCCGTAAACGGGTATCGATATACGTGCGAAAGGAAGTAAAAAGATGGAAAAGAAGAATATCGACTGGGGCAATCTGGGCTTTGCCTATATGCAGACGGACAAGCGTTATGTCTCCTGGTACAGGAACGGCGCATGGGATGAGGGTGCGCTCATAGATGATCCGAATATCACGATGAGTGAGTGTGCCTGTGTATTGCAGTATGCGCAGACCGTGTTTGAGGGGATCAAGGCCTACACGACCGAGGACGGAAGAATTGTGACTTTCCGCCCGGATCTCAATGCGAAGCGCATGGCTGATTCTGCGAGGCGGCTGGAGATGCCGGTTTTTCCGGAGGATCGCTTTGTGGAGGCCGTCGTAGAAACGGTGAAGGCGAATGCGGCTTATGTACCGCCTTATGGGAGCGGTGCGACATTATATATCCGTCCGTTTATGTTTGGCTATGATTCCATTATCGGTGTAAAGCCGGCGAACGAGTATCAGTTCCGTATCCTTACGACGCCGGTAGGACCCTACTTCAAGGGCGGTGCGAAGCCGATTACGATTCGCGTGTCTGATGTGGATCGCGCGGCGCCGCATGGTACCGGCGATATCAAGGCCGGCCTGAATTACGCAATGAGCCTGCACAACATTGTGGATGCCCATAACAAGGGCTTTGATGAGAATATGTACCTCGATCCGGGAACTCGTACCTATGTTGAGGAGACCGGCGGAGCGAACTTCCTGTTTGTGACGAAGGATAACAAGGTGGTGACGCCGCAGTCGAACAGTATTCTGCCGAGCGTGACCCGTCGCTCCCTGATGGTCGTAGCGGAGAAGTACTTAGGGCTCGAGGTCGAGCAGCGTCCGGTGCGACTTGATGAGGTGAAGGATTTTGCAGAGTGCGGCCTGTGCGGAACCGCAGCGGTTATTTCCCCGGTTGGCAAGATTGTGGATCACGACAGGGAGATCTGTCTGCCGAGCGGCATGGAGGAGATGGGACCGATCACGAAGAAGCTTTATGATACGCTGACCGGTATCCAGATGGGACGTATTGAAGCGCCTGAGGGCTGGATTAAAGAGATTCTGTGATTTCGGTTGGAAGAGACAGGCGGGATATCCCGCCTGTTTTTTTGAGGAGGAGAAAGGAATGAAGACAGGGCTGGTGCTGGAGGGTGGCGCGATGCGCGGCATTTACACGGCGGGGGCGCTGGACGTTTTTATGGAGCAGGGAATCCGTACAGACGGAGTGATCGGAGTGTCGGCTGGG